>JAPLPC010000612.1 GCA_026400425.1 Hyphomicrobiales bacterium
CTCGTGGAGTCCAGCGACCGCGCTATCGCGCTGCAGCGTTATCTCGCCGAGACCAAGACCCGGGTGCTGTCGCCGGAGGCGCGACAGATGTTCGCAGCCCGCCCCGGCAAATCGCGCAAAGCCTAACGCCGCGCACTCCCCCGCCAACGGCATTGTCCGCGTCTCCGGCCGTTTTCTGCGACCGCTCTGTTTCCGTTTCAGCCCACGGGGCCCGCGTGCCAGCGCCGGTCCGGACGCGCGAATGCCGTCTTTTTGGGACCGATATGCCGCATAAATTAGCTTCCTAAGAGAACTATTTTATAAAGATACTCTTGCCGCGGATTGTCAAACCCGCAAAAGTATCGGACCATTACGGTAGCCGCCGCACCATTTCTCCGGGCTCGCGCCGAGGTTTCTTGTCGAAACCTCAAGCCAAAGGTTTCGGGAATGGCAGGCGGAGCACCGTTATGGGATAGATGGACGACCGTCGAAACCAAAGCCGCGGCGCGTCGCGGCTCAGCATCGCATCAGAGGGGACCATTCGATGTCGCGGATCAAATCGCACTTGCCAGATTTCCTTGCAGCGTCACGCGTGCTCGGCACCGCCGCAGCGGTGACAGTGTCGGCGCTGCTGGCCGGCCCGGCCGCGGCACAAACCCGCGAAGTCAATCTCGGCGCCGTAGTGCCGAGCTCCGGTCCGTTTGCGGAGTGGGGGCGCAGCAACACCGTGACCCTCAAGATGCTCGAGCAGCAGACCAACGACGCCGGCGGGATCAATGGCGCCAAGTTGAAGATCACGATCCTCGATGACGCCGCCAAGCCGGCGCAGGCAGCGACCTCACTGCGCAAGCTCGCCAGCGACGACAAGGTGCTCGCGGTCGCCGGCCCCCTCACTTCGAGCGCTGCGGAAGTCACCTTCCCGGTCGCCAACGAGCTGAAGCTGGTTGCGACCTCGCAGGCTTCGTCGAAGCCCGGCACCGCCAAGCAGAACCGGCCCTGGGCATTCCGCAACACCATCGACGAAAGCGTGCTCGCCAAGACCGCGGTGCCATATTTCAAGAAGGCCTATAACATCAAGACCGTCGCGGTGATCTTCGACGCCAAGGACGCGACGGCTGCAACCGTGGGCAAGATCATCATGCCATCGGTGCTGAAGGCGAACGACATCACCATCGCCAACGAGAACGATCTGTTGTCGTTCAACACCGGCGACCTCGACGTCTCCGCGCAGGTGACCAAGCTGAAATCGCTCAATCCCGACGGCGTCGTGGTCAGCGCGGATTACAGCCAGGCCATCACCGTGCTGCGCGAGATGAAGCGCCAGGGCCTGATCAAGCCGGTGGTCGGCGCCAGCCAGCTGATCTCATCGGCCATCCTCAAGGCCGCGCCGGAGATCCCGGTGATCGCGCCGGCGACCTTCTATTCCTCCATGAAAGGCGATGCGCCGGAGAAATTCACCGCAGCACTAACGCCGCTGCTGCGCAAGGAATCGGGCCTGCCGAAGGATATCGAGCCGAACATGTTCGATGCCAACATCTATGAGGTCGTGTCGATGTATATCGATGCGATCA
>JAPLPC010000165.1:0-2034 GCA_026400425.1 Hyphomicrobiales bacterium
GCCAGCGCCGAAGCCGGCGCAGCAGAGCATGCTGAGCAACCCCGACAATCTGGCCAACTACACGGCGAGTGTGAACTGACGGAGCGCTGGCTCACCCGAAAGCTGCGCCACTCTCACAACGATCTCGCCGCGCAAACAAAACCCGCCTGCCACATGAGTGCAGGCGGGTTTTTCGTTGTGAGTCGCGCTCACCGCGTCTGGTTCGTTACGGCCGCCGAGATGTTTCAGCAGCGACCGCTCAATACCTGTGAGCGGGACGCACAAGGACCTCGCAGGCGGACGATCGGGACGCTTTAGTGAGTCGCCTTGTTGATCTCCGGCAGCAAGCAGATGTCGCCGATGTCAGCAGCTCCCTGAGGCGCCGCGGCGGCGGAGGCAGCTGTCTTCTGACCGGCGGATGCCTTGGCGCCCGTGGTCGGCGTAGCGCCGGCTTTTGCCGTGGAACCGGGGGTGGTCGCGGCTGGCGCCATCTTACCGCTAGCGGCCGCGCCCTTGGCGCCGGACGGGACGGCATTCTTCGCGGTGGTGTTGGACGGGCTTGATGGGATCGGCGGGCCGACCCGGGTCCATGTCTGTCCGCCGCACAGGAAGCCGAGAACAAAGCCTTCAATTTCCAGCTCGTCTGCCGTGTCGCCAAGCTTGATGTTCGATTTGTAGAGCTTGCCGTCCTTAGCGTTGTAGACCTGACCCGACCACTTGTCCTTCTTAGCGTTCGGCTTCATGTCCAGCAGCGTTGCCATGCCAAAGGTTGGGCGGGACTTCTTGGTCGCGTCGGGGTTGTTTTTATCGGTTCCGCCGGGGATCTTCTCCCAAGCGACGGCGCCCCACATGCTGCCGCCGCACTCGGCAACACGGATATGCGCGACACCATCTTCGACCTTCCAATCGCCCGTCGGATCCGCAGCAAATGCAGGTGCCAGCCCTGCTGAAAACAGCCCTGCCGAAACCAGGATTCCACAATATGTGAGGGTGCGCGTAGGAATGCGGGAGCGCTGAGACATGTTCAGACCTATGCTTATGGTGCGTTTCTTGGCGATGAAGAGTGCGTGAGAAGTCAAATCGCCGCATTTGCTGTTTTCAGTTGACGAAGCGACCATCAACCGACGTATGTAGCTCATGGTATATCCAAATCTAGACGTTTCCGAGATGTTTGTCGAAAGGGAGTCGCAGCGTAGCGCGATGCATACGCGGCACCTCAATGAGCAACTCGTGCGTGTCCTCAAAACGATCGGCTATGACGTTGGCTTCCAGCGCGGTGCCGGCCAGTATCTGTTCGATCGGGAAGGCGCCCGCTATCTCGATCTACTCAGCGGGTTTGGCGTTTTTGCGATTGGTCGCAATCATCCCGTGATGCGCGATGCGCTGAAAACAGTTCTCGACGCCGATATGCCGAATCTCGTGCAGATGGACGTCTCGACGCTCGCCGGCATTCTCTCCGAGAAGTTGCTGGCCCACGCCCCCTACATGGACAAGGTGTTCTTCGCGAATTCCGGCGCGGAGACGGTCGAGGCGGCGATCAAATTCGCGCGCAACGCGACCGGTCGCAACGAGATCGTTTATTGCGATCACGCCTATCACGGCCTGACCTATGGCGCACTGTCGCTGACCGACGACAGCAATTTCCGCTCCGGCTTCGGCCCGCTGCTGCAGGGCTGTTCGGTGGTGCCGTTCAACGATCTCGAAGCGCTGGAGAAGGCGCTGTCATCGAAGCAGGTGGCGGGCTTCATCGTCGAGCCGATCCAGGGCAAGGGTGTCAATCTGCCGACCGATGAGTTCCTCTCGGGGGCGCTCGCGCTGTGCCGCAAATACGGCACGCTGTTCATCGCCGACGAAATCCAGACCGGCCTCGGGCGCACCGGCAAATTCTTGGCCATCGAGCACTGGAATATCGAGCCGGACATGATCCTGCTCGCCAAGGCGCTGTCGGGCGGCCATGTGCCCGTTGGCGCGCTGCTGACGCGCAAGGCGATCTTTGACAAGATCTTCAACCGCATGGACCGTTCGCTGGTCCACGGGTCCACCTTCGGCAAGAAC
>JAPLPC010000165.1:2048-10029 GCA_026400425.1 Hyphomicrobiales bacterium
GATGGCCGCCGGCATCGCCACCCTCGAGATCATGAAGCACGAGAAGCTGGTCGAGAACGCCGCCAAGCGCGGTGCCGAGTTGCGGCTCGCGCTGCAGAACATGATCCCGGAGTTCGAACTGCTGAAGGAAGTGCGCGGCAAGGGATTGATGATCGGCGTCGAATTCGGCCCGCCGAAATCGCTGCGCCTGAAAGCTTCCTGGAATATTCTGGAGTCAGCCAGCAAGGGCTTGTTCTGTCAGTTGATCACCGTGCCCCTGTTCAAGGAACAGAAGGTCCTGACCCAGGTCTCCGGCCATGGCAGCCACACGATCAAACTGTTGCCGCCGCTGGTGGTGACCGAGGACGATACCAAGTGGATCACCGAGTCGTTCCGCAAGGTGATCGCCGACAGCCATAAAGTGCCCGGTGCGATCTGGTCGCTCGGCAAGACGCTGGTCGATAACGCGGTGCGTAAGTCGGCGTAACCCTGTAGGTGGGCAAAGCGAAGCGTGCCCACCACCCTACACATCAGCGCCCATCCGCCACGATCATCGACGCGCCCTTTTCAGCGATCATCGCCGTCGGCGTATTGGTATTTCCCGAGGTGATGGTCGGCATGACAGACGCATCGACGATGCGTAGTCCGTCGATGCCATAGAAGCGCAGCCTTTCATCGACGACGGCATGCGGGTCCGATGCCGCCCCCATCTTGGCCGTGCCGACCGGATGGAAGATGGTGGTGCCGATGTCGCCCGCCGCTTTTGCCAGTGATGCGGCATCGTCGCCGACGGACGGACCCGGCAGATATTCTTCCGGCCGATACGCGCCGAGCGCCTTCTGCTTCATTAGCCGTCGCGTCACGCGGATCGCGTCGGCTGCGACCTGACGATCTTCGTCCGTCGACAGATAGTGCGGAGCGATGGCGGGGGCCTCATCCGGCTTGCCGGAGCGCAGCTTGACGGTACCGCGCGAAGTCGGCTGCAGGTTACAGGCGCTGACGGTAATGGCGGGGAAACGGTGCAGCGGATCGCCGAACTTGTCGAGCGAGAGCGGCTGCACGTGAAACTGGATGTTGGCGCGCTCGCGATGCGGATCCGAGCGCGTGAAGATGCCGAGCTGCGAGGGCGCCATGGTCAGCGGGCCGCGCCGACGCAGCGCGTAATCGACCCCCATCCAGCCGCGGCGAAACAGATTGTAGTAGGTCTCGTTCAGCGTGCGGACGCCAGCGACCTTGTAGATCGCGCGCTGCTGCAGATGGTCCTGCAGATTGCGGCCGACGCCCGGCTTGTCGAGGATGACATCGACGCCGGCCTCCGACAGCCATTCCGCCGGGCCGACGCCCGAACGCTGCAGCAGATGCGGCGAGCCGACGGCACCTGCGCATAGCACCACGTCGCCCTTGGTGCGGACCTCCATCTGCTGGCCGTTCTGCGTGAAACGCACCCCCACGGCGCGGCCATTCTCGATGATCAGCCGATCCACCATCACATGGGTTTCGAGCCGCAGATTGGCGCGGTTCAACACCGGCTTGAGAAAGCCCCGCGCCGACGACCAGCGTCGTCCGCGCTTCTGGTTGACGTGGAAATAGCCAATGCCTTCGTTGTCGCCGGTATTGAAGTCATCGGTGCGACGAATGCCCATTTCGGCCGCTGCGTCGGCGACTGCATCGAGCACGTCCCATGACAGCCGCGGCGCTTCGATACGCCAGCCGCCGCCGACGCCGTGGTGCTCGCTCTGCCCGAGGAAATGATCTTCCAGCTTGAGGAAGGATTTCAGCACGTCGTCATAACCCCAGCCGCTAAGGCCGAGCTGACGCCAGTGATCGTAATCCGCCGCCTGGCCGCGCATCGAAATCATCGCATTGATGGCCGATGAGCCACCGATCACCTTACCGCGCGGATAGGCCAGCGAGCGACCGTTGAGACCGGGCTCCGGTTCGGTGCGAAACATCCAGTCGGCCCGGGGAGATTGGCGACGATGCAACCTGCGGTGCCTGCACCGACGACGATATAATCAAAGTCACCCTCAAGCCGCGTCATCGTTCCCTGCCATTCATGACGGTTCATTGCCGTATCATGACGCCATAGCGGCAGGGTGCCGCGATGTACAGACGACCATTGCATAGCGGGGGAGGGGCGCTGACTTGGGCAGTTGGCACGTCGCGTGCTAGGCTGATGGCCAGCAGATTTCATTGCCAGCGAGTTGACCTATGTCGATCATTGACCGCATCGCCGAGTTGCATCCCGAGATCACGGCCTGGCGCCGCGACCTGCACCAGCATCCGGAGCTGCTCTATGATGTGCATCGCACCGCGGCCTTCGTCGCCGAGAAGCTGAAGGCATTCGGCTGCGACGAGGTGGTCGAGGGCATGGGCCGCACCGGCGTGGTCGGTGTCATCAAGGGCAACAAGGGCAAAGGCTCCGTGATCGGGCTGCGCGCCGACATGGACGCGCTCCCCATCGAGGAGCAGACCAACCTGCCTTATGCCTCGAAGACGCCCGGCAAGATGCATGCCTGCGGCCATGACGGACATACCTCGATGCTGCTCGGCGCCGCGCAGTAGCTGGCCGAAACCCGCAACTTCGCCGGCGATGCCGTGGTGATCTTCCGGCCGGCCGAGGAGGGCGGCGCCGGCGCCGATGCGATGATCAAGGATGGATTGATGGATCGCTTCGGCATTCAGAAGGTCTATGGCATGCACAACAATCCGGGCATGCCGATCGGCTCGTTCGCGATGCGCACCGGCCCGATCATGGCGGCGATGGACCGCATCGGCATCACCATCGAGGGCGTCGGCGGCCACGCGGCCTATCCGCACAAGACCATCGATCCGGTCATGGCCGGCTCGCAACTCATCATGGCGTTCCAGTCGATCGTCTCGCGCACGGTGAGCCCGCTGGATTCCGCGGTGATCTCGATCTGCGAATTCCACGCCGGCCATGCCAGCAATGTCATTCCCGCATCGGCTGAACTACGCGGCACCGTGCGCACGTTGCGCAAGGACGTGCGCGATCTCGTCGAGAAGCGCATGAACGAGGTCTGCGCCGGCGTGGCACTGCAGACCGGTGCGCGCATCACGCTGAACTACGATCGCGGTTATCCGGTCGTCGTCAATCATCCCGCGGAAACCGAATTGGCGGCGAAGATCGCCGGCGAGATCGGCGGCGCCGCCAATGTCGCCACCGACATGGAGCCGGTGATGGGCGCGGAGGACTTCGCCTATATGCTCGAGGCGCGGCCGGGCGCGTTCATCTTCATGGGCAATGGCGACAGCGCCGGCCTGCATCACCCCGCCTACAACTTCAACGACGACGCCATCGTCTATGGCTCGTCCTATTGGGTGAAGCTGGTAGAGACGTCGCTGGCGGCGTGACGCATTAAACGCCGTCATTGCGAGCGCAGCGAAGCAATCCAGAAAACCAAGAACTGGATTGCTTCGTCGCTACGCTCCTCGCAATGACGGAGAAAGTCACTCCGCCGCCTGCGCGTAATCTTCCATCGGCGGGCACGAGCACACCAGATTGCGGTCGCCATAGACATTGTCGACGCGGCCGACCGGGCACCAGTATTTGTCGGTGCGTGAGGTCCCGGCCGGGAAGCAGCCTTCGGCGCGCGTATAGGCGCGCGTCCAGTCGTCCTCGGCGATGTCATGCACGGTATGCGGCGCATGGCGCAGCGGCGAGGCTTCGATCTTGAAGCGGTCGGCTTCGACATCGGCGATCTCCTTACGGATCGCGATCATCGCATCACAGAAACGATCGAGCTCGGCCTTGGATTCCGATTCCGTCGGCTCGATCATCAGCGTGCCTGCCACCGGGAAGCTCATGGTCGGCGCGTGGAAGCCGTAGTCGATCAGACGCTTGGCGATGTCATCGACGGTAACGCCGGAGGTCGCCTTCAGGGGGCGTGGATCGATGATGCATTCATGTGCCACGCGGCCATTGTGGTTGCGATACAGCACCGGGAAGTGCGGATCGAGCCGCGCCGCCACGTAGTTCGCATTGAGGATCGCGACCTCGGTCGCCGTGGTGAGGCCGGCACCGCCCATCATCAGGATGTAGATGTAGGAGATGGTCAGGATCGACGCCGAGCCGTAAGGCGCAGCCGACACCGGGCCGACCGGGGCATCGCCATCGGTTGCGGGATGTCCGGGCAGGAACGGCGCGAGATGCGCCTTGACGCCGATCGGGCCCATGCCCGGGCCGCCACCGCCATGCGGAATGCAGAAGGTCTTGTGCAGGTTGAGGTGGCTGACATCGGCGCCGTAGTCGCCGGGCTTGGACAGGCCGACCTGCGCATTCATGTTGGCGCCGTCGAGATAGACCTGGCCGCCATGGGCATGGACGATCTCGCAGATGTCGCGGATATGCTCTTCGAACACGCCGTGGGTCGACGGATAGGTGATCATGATCGCGGCGAGATTGGCCGAGTGCTTCTCGGCCTTGGCGCGAAGATCATCGACATCGACATTGCCGTCCGTGTCGCAGGCGACGACGACGACGCTCATGCCGACCATCGCGGCCGACGCGGGGTTGGTGCCATGCGCCGACGACGGGATCAGGCAGATGGTGCGCTGGTGATCGCCGCGCGCCGCGTGATAGCCGCGGATCGCGAGCAGGCCGGCATATTCGCCCTGCGCGCCCGAATTCGGCTGCAGCGACACGGCATCATAGCCGGTGATCTCGCACAGCCACTTTTCCAGCGTGGCGAACAGCGTGTGATAGCCCTGCGCCTGCTCGCAGGGCACGAACGGGTGCAGCGAGCCCCAGGCGGGCCATGTCAGCGGCATCATCTCGGTGGTGGCGTTCAGCTTCATGGTGCAGGAGCCGAGCGGGATCATGGCGCGGTCGAGCGCGAGATCGCGGTCCGACAGTTTGCGCATGTAGCGCAGCAGTTCGGTTTCCGAACGATGGCTGTGGAACACCGGATGCGTCAGGAACGACGATGTGCGCTTCAGCGATGACGGCAGGCCATCGCTGACGCCGTGCTCGATATCGGCATAACCGAGCTGACCACCGAAGGCGCGCCAGATCGCCTCGACCGTCTCCGGCGTCGTGGTCTCATCGAGCGCGATGCCGATGGTTTCATCACCGATATGCAGGTTGATTCTCTCGGCCTGCGCAGCGGCGATGATGCCGGCCTGCTTGTCGCCGACCTTGATGGTGATGGTATCGAAGAAGGCCTCGCTCTCGGGCGCGAAGCCGAGCTTCTTGAGGCCCGCCGCGAGCGTCAGCGCCCGACGATGCGTGGTGCGGGCGATGTATTTGAGGCCTTCGGGGCCGTGATAGACCGCATACATCGATGCGATCACCGCGAGCAGCACCTGCGCCGTGCATATATTCGAGGTCGCCTTTTCGCGGCGAATATGCTGTTCGCGAGTCTGCAGCGCCAGCCGATAGGCGGGCTCGCCGCGCGAATCGATGGAAAGGCCGACCAGGCGGCCGGGGATCGAGCGCTTGATCGCGTCGCGCACCGACATATAGCCGGCATGCGGACCGCCATAGCCCATCGGCACGCCGAAACGCTGCGCCGATCCGATCGCGATGTCGGCGCCGAGATCGCCGGGCGAGGCCAGCAGCGTCAGCGCCAGCAGATCGGCGGCGACGATGGCGAGCGCGCCCTTGGCTTTCAGTGCAGCGATCGCGGGCTTGAGATTGCGCACCACGCCGCTGGTGCCGGGATATTGCAGCACCGCGCCGAACACGTCGGCCTTGTCGAGATCGGTGAGGGGATTGCCGACTTGCAGCGACCAGCCGAGCGGCTCGGCCCGCGTGCGCAGCACGGCCAGAGTCTGCGGATGCACCTCATGATCGACGAAGAAGGTCTTGGTCGTCACCGACGATGCACGCTCCGCCAGCGCCATCGCTTCGGCGGCTGCGGTGGCTTCGTCGAGCAGCGACGCGTTGGCGACATCGAGGCCGGTGAGATCGCAGATCATGGTCTGGAAGTTGAACAGCGCTTCCAGCCGTCCCTGGCTGATCTCCGGCTGATACGGCGTGTAGGCCGTGTACCACGCCGGGTTCTCGAGGATGTTGCGCTGGATCACCGTCGGCAGCACGGTGCCGTGATAACCTTGGCCGATCAGCGAGGTGAAGACCTTGTTGCCTTCCGCCAGCTTCGTCATATGCGCCAGCGCTTCGGTTTCGCTGAGTGCACGGCCGGTATCGAGCGGCGCCTGCTGCCGGATCGAGCCGGGCAGTGTCTCGTCCATCAGGCCGGAGAGGCTCTTCGCGCTCACCGTCGCCAGCATCGCCTGAATGTCGGACGGCGAGGGGCCGAGATGGCGGCGAACGAAATCGGTGGCGATGTCGGCGGTGGTGGTCGGGCTCATCTGTGATCCTCGATCGGGTTTTTTCAGAGCTTGCAAGGTGGGCAAAGGCGCCGTTGCGCCCTGCCCACCACGGTCACATCACGCGCTGTGCGCCTTGTAGGCTTCGGCATCCATCAGGCCGTCGAGCTCGCTCTTGTCGGCGAGCTTCAGCTTGAAGAACCATGCCTTGCTCTCGGCATCTGAATTCACCAGGGCCGGTTCGGCGGCGAGGCCGTCATTGATCTCGACCACTTCGCCGGTGATCGGCGCGTAGACGTCGGATGCGGCCTTGACCGATTCGACCACGGCGGCGGCTTCCGCTTTCTTCAGCGCGCGCCCCACTTTCGGCAATTCGACGAACACGACGTCGCCGAGCTGCGACTGCGCGAAATCGGTGATGCCGACGGTGACGATGTCGCCGTCGATGGCGAGCCATTCGTGGTCTTCGGTGTAGAGGGTGGTGGTCATGGATGAAGTCCTCAGCGCTTGTAGTTGTTCGGGACGAACGGCATGGCGGCGACGGTCAGCGGGATGCGCTGGCCGCGCAATTCGGCAAATACCGTGGTGTCGTTGATGGCATGTGACGTCGGGACATAGCCCATGGCGATCGGCGCCGAGATGCTCGGACCGAAACCGCCTGACGTGACTTTGCCGATGGGATCGGCGGAGGTCGCATCGGCGAACAACAAGACGCCCTCGCGCACCGGGGCACGCCCCTCGGGCTTCAGCCCGACGCGCTGGCGCGATGCGCCGCCATCGAGCTGCGAAAGTATCGTGGCGCTGCCGAGAAATCCGCCGGCACGCGCGCCGCCGGTGCGGCGGCTTTTCTGGATCGACCAGTTCAAGGCGCCTTCCGCCGGGGTCGTGGTGGTATCGATGTCATGACCGTAAAGGCACATGCCGGCTTCCAGCCGCAGGCTGTCCCGGGCACCGAGACCGATCGGCAGCACGTCGGGATGATCGAGCAAGGCAGCAGCGAGCGCTGCGGCGTGATCGGCAGGGATCGAAATCTCGAACCCGTCCTCGCCGGTGTAGCCGGACCGCGAGACGAAACAGGGGATGGACTGATCGGAGATTTGCACCTGATGCGGACCCGCATCCATGAACTTCATCGCCGGTGCTTCCGGACAGAAACTTGCCAGCACGTCGGCCGCCTTCGGTCCCTGCAGCGCGATCAGCGCGCGGTCGGGCAGGGGCTCGATGATGCAGGTGTGCGACAGATGCTGGCGCAGATGCGCTTCGTCCTCGGCCTTGCACGCGGCATTGACGACGAGAAACAGATGATCGCCGAAATTCGCCACCATCAGGTCGTCGAGGATGCCGCCGTTTTCATTGGTGAACTGCGCATAGCGCTGCCGCCCCGGTGCCAGCGCCAGGATGTCCATAGGCACCAGCTTTTCCAGCGCCAGTGCGGCATCCTCGACCTTGCCGGATTTCGCCCGCAGCACGATCTGCCCCATATGGGATACGTCGAACAGGCCGGCGGCCGCGCGGGTGTGCAGATGTTCCTTGAGCACGCCGGTGGCGTACTGCACCGGCATGTCATAGCCGGCGAAGGGCACCATCTTGCCGCCGCGTGCCACATGCAGCGCGTGCAGGGGCGTTTGTTTCAAAGTCGAGATTTTGTCGGTCGCAAGCATCGATAGGGGCCCTCGCGGTTCCCCGGGCAGATTCCCGGAGATATCGCAGA
>JAPLPC010000030.1:0-4748 GCA_026400425.1 Hyphomicrobiales bacterium
ATTCCTCCAATGGATTTTTTGAACGAACAGAATCGGTCGCGACGACCGCAACACATCAACATATGAACCGGTCGATTATTCCATGCACGCCGACGCAGGCCACAGCGCGCCCAAAACAAAAGCGCCGCGGTTTCCCGCGGCGCTTGATCCGTTCGATGCGGCCGGCGTTACGCCTGCTGGATCGCCGAGACTTCCCAGTTGCCGCCGTTGCTGCGGATGAAGGTCCACACTTCGGTGGCTTCGGTCGGGGTCTCGCTGCCGGCGACGAGGCGGTTGGTGCCTCGCTCCAGCGTCTTGTCGACCAGCGAGAAGCGCATCGCCACGCTGGCATATTCGTCGTTGCCTTCGCGCCAGGCTTCCGCGAGGTCGCCCTGCAGCAGCTTGCCGTCGGACACCTTGTTGATGTCGTTGGCAGCCTTGTTCTCCGCCAGATCCTTGGCGAAATACGAGGTCATTTCCGGCGTCGCCAGCTTGCCGAGCGCATCGACATCCTCGTTCGACCACGCGGCCTGGATATCGCCGAGCAGGCGCTCGAAGGCCTCATAGTCGTTCGGGCCGATCTCGACCGGACGCTCGTCCTGACGCTGAGCACCGAAGCCGAAACCACCGAGCGCGCTGCGCGAAGCGGACTGCGGCGCATCCTGCTGCGGCGACGTGCCGTAAGCGTGGTTGGTCTGCGCAGCCGGGTTCGGCTGGGCGTTGTACTGCTGCGCACCGGTATCCGGACCAGCATAGGCCGAAGCCGTCTGGTTCTGGTTACGGCGCTGCCACCACTTCATGGCCAGGCGGACGACGATCACGACCAGCGCCACCTGCAGCAGCAGGCCTATGATCGAGGCGAAGCTGCCGAGGCCGCTGAGCAGACCACCGCCGAACAGCATGCCGAGCAGGCCGGCGCCGAGGAAGCCGGCGGCGAGGCCGCCGAGCATGCCCATGCCCGGACGGTTGAAGAAGCCACCCTTGGCGGCAGCACCGGCCGCGGCAGGGCCGGCCATCCCAGGGGCGCCCGGCTGCTGCATGGTGCGGTTCATCGGCTGCGCTGCATTGGGCGCAGTGGCCGTGCCCGGTGTCGGCGCGAAGGTCTTGGAGCCGCGCGAGCCGAAGCTGCTGCGGCCGCCGCCCGGACGTGCATCGGCCATCGTGGAGACAACAATTGCGAGCGGCATCGCCAGCGCCATAACAACGGCGAGCGTCTTGATCGCGCCGCGCATGCTGAACGTGAAAGTCATGTCTTTTCCCTCAATCCCCGGCAGGGGGAAATCGTCCTTAAGATGGCTACGCCGCAGGAAAAAGAAAGCGCGCTTCCTGCCGCACGGCTGCGGCCCTCGGTCGCGGGTTTAGGACGGTTCTAGCGCGCGAAAAGCTGTGAGTTCAGCAACTTATGCTGCGGCGCAGTGAAAAATGGCGCCGTTAATCCGGCGCCATGGTCTCCTTGACCTTCTCGATAAGGGCGCTGAGCGCGAAGGGCTTTGCCAGGAAGGCGAATTGCTGGTTCTCCGGGAGGCTCTTTTCGAATGCCTCTTCGGCATAGCCGGAGACGAAGATGATCTTCAGATCCGCATTGCGCGCCCGCATCTCCTTGAGCAGCGTCGGGCCATCCATTTCAGGCATTACCACATCGGAGACGACGAGATCGATGGCGCCGTTGTTCTCCTCGAACATCTCGATCGCCTCGATGCCGTTGGAGGCTTCCACCACCGTGTAGCCGCGCGAGCGGAGCCCGCGGGCGTTCAGGCTGCGCAAACCCTCCTCGTCCTCGACCAGCAGGATGGTGCCCTGCCCGGTGAGATCGGCTTTCGGCTTGGCGGCTTCCTTGGCCGCAATGGCGGCTGCGATGGCGGGATCGGGCGCGGCTTCCTTGTCCTGATGATGGCGCGGCAGGAAGATGCGGAACGTGGTGCCGCGGCCTTCCTGGGAGTCAACATAGACGAAACCGCCGGTCTGCTTGACGATGCCATAGACCGTGGAGAGGCCGAGGCCGGTGCCCTTGCCGACGTCCTTGGTCGAGAAGAACGGCTCGAAGATCTTCTCGACGATATCGGCGGGGATGCCGGTGCCGGTGTCGGTGACGGCGATCTCGACATAGTCGGCGACCGGCATGCCCTTATAAGCGAGCTTCTCGGCCTGGTCGGCAGAGACATTGCCGGTGCGCATGGTGAGCGAGCCACCATCAGGCATGGCGTCACGCGCATTGACCGTGAGATTCACGATCACCTGCTCGAACTGCGAGATATCGACTTTCACCGGCCACAGATCGCGGCCGTGGATGACGTCGAGCTTCACTTTCTCGCCGATCAGGCGCTTCAGCAGCAGATCGATATCGGACAGCGCATCGCCGAGATTGAGCACCGTCGGGCGCAGCGTCTGGCGGCGCGAGAAGGCGAGCAACTGGCGCACCAGAGACGCCGCGCGCGTCGCGTTCTGCTTGATCTGCATGATGTCCTGGAACGACGGATCGGTCGGCTTGTGCGCGTTCAGCAGGAAGTCGTTGGCCATCATGATGGCCGACAGCACGTTGTTGAAGTCATGCGCGATGCCGCCGGCCAATTGGCCGATGGTGTCCATCTTCTGCGCCTGATTGACCTGGTTCTCCAGCGCACGGCGCTCGGTGGTCTCCAGCATGTAGACGATCGCGGCTTCGGCCTCGCGCTCTTCTTCCTGAACTGCGGTGACGAAGAATTGCCCCCAGCGCTCCTTGGCACCCGCGAGTTGCAATTCGACCGGCGCGATATCGCCCTGCCCCTGCGCGGCCTGAGCGATGGGCGCGAGCAATTGCGCGCGATCGCGTTCGTTCACTGCGGCCAGGATCGACTTGTTGACGTTGCCGCTATCGCTGAGCGTCTGCGCCAGCTTGGCGAAGCGCGCATTGCCGCGCACCACGGCGCCGCCGAGATCGACGGTGGCGATGGCCATCGGCGTGTGATCGAAGAAGCGCATGAAGCGCACTTCGGCGGCACGCTGCGGATCGGAGCGCTCGTCGCGGGCACGCGAGATCACGAGTGTCCGCGAGGCGCCGGGCACGCCGTCGGCGCCGAATGCAAGCTTGTGATAGAGGCGCACCGGCACGGCCTTGCCGCTGCGCTGCTTGAGATCGATATCGAAAACTTCGGTTTTCACTTCGCCCGGAATCGGCACGATGGAGGTGAGCAGCGAGGCGCCGTCGCCGGACACGATGTCCGTCAGCTTCAGGCCGCCGGAACCGATCTCGGCGAGATCGTGATCGAGCAGGTTGGCGAGCGTCGCATTGACATAGACGAGCTCGCCCTTCGGATTGACCGAGAAGAAGCCGCATGGCGCATGATCGAGATATTCGATCGCGTGCTGCAATTCCTGAAACACGTCTTCCTGATGCTGGCGATCGCGCGAGATGTCGGCCACCGACCAGACCGTCGACTTCGACTCGCGCTTGCCGGCGCCGAGCGGACGCACGCGCATGCGCAGCCAGCGGCCGTGGGAGCCGTCGGCGACGGTGACGCGGACCTCCTCCTGCTGACGCTTGCCTTCGCGGGCCGCCTTGAGCAGTCGGAACACGGCTTCGGAGACATCGGGATTGCCGATGAAGACACGCTCGACCGGCCGCGCCTCCTGCACCGAGGCGGCCCCCGTCAGCGTCAGATAGGCGGCATTGGCATAGACGACGTGGCCGTGAGCATCGGTGACGGCAATGCCGTCGAACGCGCCATTGGTGATTGAGCGCATGATCGGATCTTCGGGAGCGCGATCCGCGAAGCGCATGATGCCCGCCGCGAAGGCGAACAGCATGAACAGACCGACCATGGCCAGCAGCGCCAGCAATGCCAGGATATAGGGCTGCGCCTGGGCGCGACCGAGCGTCATGAAAGCAACGGCACAACCGACGATCGCCGCTGCGATCAGCAGCACCAGCACGATGCTGCCGCTGCGGCGCGCGGGCTCCTGGTTCGCCTTGGTCTCCGCCAGCGCGATCTGGCCATCGGGGTCGGTCTCGACGCTCATCGGACGGGGCAGCCTATCTATCGTGGTGACAACGCGCGTAGTGACAGCGCGCTCGCGCAGGTCCTGAGTGCCCTAACCGGCCGGGCGCACGCAAGCGATTCCGCTGCGATTTCATGCTCAAACGACCGATTCGCACCATATCCAGGCCCGTGCGTCATGCCGGGCGCCCCGACCAACTGCGCTTGAGGCCCATGACGTAACCGATCACCTCGGCCACCGCCTGGTAATGCTCGTTCGGAATTTCCTGATCGATCTCCACGGTGGCATAGAGCGCGCGCGCCAGCGGCACGTTCTCCACGATCGGGATATCGTACTTGCCGGCGACTTCCCGGATCTTCAACGCGATCGCATCCATGCCCTTGGCGACGCAGATCGGCGCCGTCATGCCACGCTCATATCTCAGCGCCACCGAATAGTGGGTCGGGTTGGTGATGATCACGGACGCCTTCGGCACCGCGGACATCATGCGCTTCTTCATGCTCTGCTGACGCAGTTGCCTGATCTTGCCCTTGATGTGCGGATCGCCTTCGGACTGCTTGAACTCCTCCTTCACCTCCTCGAGCGACATCTTCAGCTTTTCGAACCAGGTCCGGTACTGAAAGAAGAAGTCGGCGACGGCGACGAAGGCCAGCATCGCGAGGACCGCGCCGAGCAGTTTCAGCGTCAAGGTCAGTGTGATGCCGAGAATGGCGGCGGGGTCGATGCGCACCATGGCATCGAGACGAAAACGCTCCGGCCACAGCACCACACCCATCACCGTGCCGATCACGATC
>JAPLPC010000030.1:4774-8205 GCA_026400425.1 Hyphomicrobiales bacterium
CCTCGGCCGCGTGATGGCCGAGCTGCTGATCAACCACGAACTCCGTGGTCACATGGGCGAGGCAGCCTTGCGTCGAGAATACCAGGCGATGCTGTATCAGATTGCCGGCCAGCACCGCGATGATGATGAACAGGAACGGCATCCCCAAAGTGGAGAGCAGCGAAAAGCAGAGGTCCTTCGCCAGCCGAACGAGGCTCGGCCCATCGGTGCCGATCATCCACGAATTCTGCAGCAGGTTCTTCAGCGGCGTCAGCAGGCCGGTGCCGATCGATGCATGAAACGACGACAGCACCAGCGTGCCGCCGGCCAGCAGGAACCAGGTGTTGACCTCCTGGCTCTTCGCCACGTCACCGCGTTGGTGAGCGTCGTCGAGCTTTTTCTGTGTGGGGTCGTGTGTTTTCTCGTTCTCGCTATCCTCGGACACAGGCGTCTCCTATGTCCGCGGGATCATCTGGTGCATCACACCAGCGAAGTAATCCAGGTAGGTGCCCATCATGGCCGACAGCACCAGAGCGAAAATGAGAAAGCCGATCATGATCGAGAGCGGCACGCCGACGAAATACACCTGCATCTGCGGCATCAAACGCGCCAGCACGCCGAGCCCCATATTGAAGACGAGGCCGAACACCAGGAACGGTGCGGCCAGTTGCACGCCGATCTTGAAGGCCGTCGTGAAGGCGTTGGTGGCGAGTGCTGCGACATCCCCCGTCGGCAGGATCTCGCCCGGCGAGAAGATCCTGTAGCTGTCGTTGAGGGCGGCGATGACGAGATGATGCGTATCCGTCGCGAAAATCAGCGTCATGCCGAGCAGATTGAGAAAATTGCCGATCAGCACGCCCTGCTGGCCCTGCGTCGGATCCACCGAGGTGACGAAGCCGAGACCGAGTTGCTGAGCGATCACCGAGCCCGCCACCTGCAAGGCCGAGATGGTCACGCGCGCGGTGGCGCCGAGCACGATGCCGATCACGATCTCGCGCAGCATCAAGACCAGCATCGGCGTGATCGAGGTCATGTCGACATTGTAGGCGGCGCGATGGGCCGGCAGCAGGATCAGGGTCAGCGCCAGCGCGATCGACAATTTGACGCGCATCGGGATGTTGCTCTCGCCGAATCCGGGCAACAGCATCACCATCGCACCGACCCGGGCAAACACCAGCATGAAGGCGGCAGCAAGCGTTGGCAGGAGCGAAATGTCGATGCGCATGGCGAGTGTGTATCACCCCCCGATGATTCGCGACGATATCCGCAACATGTAGCTCGACAGCGTGGCGCCCATGAACGGCAGCGTCAGCATCATGGTCGCGAATACCGCGAGGATCTTCGGCACGAAGACCAGCGATTGTTCCTGCACCTGGGTCAGTGCCTGAACCAGCGAGATCACCACGCCGACGACGAGGCCGACGACCATCAGCGGCCCGGACACCAGCACGATGGTCCATATCGCATCGCGGGCGACGTCGAGGGTTTCGGGGCCGGTCATTTGGAAAATCCTAATCGTTCAAAGGCCGTCATTGCGAGGAGCGAAGCGACGAAGCAATCCAGTGCTAGCTTGTGGCTTGCTGGAGTGCTTCGCTCCGCGCGCAATGACGGCTGAGGGGGCAGCGCGTCACGGCTAGATCCACAGCTGCAGCTAGATCTGCATCTTCAGAATGTCTTCGTAGGACTGGATGACGCGGTCGCGCACCGATACCAGCGTCGAGACGGCGACGTCGGTCTCCGCCACGGCAGTGACGACATCCATGACATTCGCCTTGCCGTTGGCCATGGCGACGGTCTGCGCGTCCGACTTGCGGCCGGCGTCGAGCACGCTGCCGAGCGCCTCCTTGAGGACGGCGCCGAAGGACGGACCCGTGCCGGCATCGGCGACCTTGTTGAGGCCACCGATTCCGCCGCCGCCATCCATGATGCGGGCCAGGCTTGCATATGCGTTCGCGGCGACGTTGGGGGCTGCCATGAGATGTGTCCTGTTCAGGCCTTGAGGATGTCGAGGGTGCGCTGGATCATGCGCCGCGTGGCGCTGATGATGTTGAGATTGGCCTCATAGGAGCGCTGGGCTTCCTTCATGTCGGACATTTCGACCAGCGAATTGACGTTGGGGACCTTGACGTTGCCGGCCGCGTCCGCTCCGGGATTGCCGGGCTCGTAGCGGGTCGGGAAGGTCGACATGTCCGGCCGCACGCGGCCGAGCCCGACCGTGCGCGCATCCAATGTGCGATCGAGCTCCGACGTGAAGGTCGGCACCTTGCGGCGATACGGATCGCCGCCGGGGGTCTGCGCGGTGGACTGCGCATTGGCGATGTTCTCGGAGATGACGCGCATGCGACCGGCCTGGGCACGCAGCCCCGAGGTCGCAATCCCCATCGATCTTGCAAAATCGCTGCTGTTGTCAGTCATCGGATCCCCTCCTCAGCTGCGCGGCTCATCGCTTGCCGATGGCGGTCTTCAACAGACCGAGGCTTCGGCTGTAGAGCGAACTCGCCGCGGCAAAATCCATCTGGTTGGCGGAGACCTTCAGCATCTCGTCTTCGAGATTGACCGCATTGCCGGCGGGGCGGGTCTCATAGCCGACGCGATTGTTCTGATCGAAGCTTGCTGGCGCGCCGGCCGGTGTGATGTTGACGCCCTGGGCGCGCATCATCGGCAGTGCGCCCATGGCGCCGCCGGCGGCGGGAGCGCCGCTGCGGTCGAATTTAGGCTCGACCAGATCGCGCGGACGGAAGCGCGGCGTATCCGAATTGGCGACGTTCTCGGCCAGCACGCGCTGGCGCTCCTGATGCCATTGCATCTTGGTGCGCAGCACAGACAACATCGGCATGTCGCTGATCGCCATCGGAGTTCTCCGCTGCGCCCGAACACCTCGCCCGAGCTAGGCAGAATTTGCCGGCTACGTGGTTAATAACCGGTTAATTTTCGAGGCAGATAGTTACCGGATCGTAAAGCAATCGGCTCAAATCCGAATATTATCGGGCATCCTATCGCTTTTTCGCCTGAATTGCCCGATTAACCACAAAGTTCAGCCACGCGGCGGCGCGGCTAGAAGTCCGTTTTGGCGACGGCGATTCTAGTTTATTGTTAACCATCGGCAGTTTCTGCCGGGGCATTACAGGCGAGGCGCGGTTCCCGTGTCGTCCGGCCGGGTTCGATGGCAGAACCCCAGGCATCGGGCGCGCGAGCGGAACCAGTCAGCGTCTGTCTGGGGATTTTCGGATGCAACAACCGGTCACTTTCATTCTTGCCTTCGTGTTCGTGCTGGTCCTGATCGGCCTCGCGGCCTGGCTGGTGCGCCGGTTCGGCGGCAACCGGCTCGGTGCGAATTCTGCGCGCGGTCGGATGCCGCGTCTCGCCGTCATCGATGCCGCGGCGGTCGATGGCCGTCGCCGCCTGGTGTTGGTTCGCCGCGACAATGTCGAACATCTGATCATGATCGGCGG
>JAPLPC010000673.1 GCA_026400425.1 Hyphomicrobiales bacterium
ACCCCGGCCCTCCCCCGCAAACCGCGCAGAGCGACGTTTCGCTAGGGGAGAAGAAGCTAAATCACCACGACCTTGGCGCCGACATTCACGCGGCCGTACAGATCGATCACGTCTTCATTGCGCATCCGGAAGCAGCCCGACGAGACGTTGGTACCGATCGTCCACGGCTCGTTGGAACCGTGAATGCGGTACAGAGTCGAGCCCAGATACATTGCGCGGGCACCAAGCGGATTTTCCGGACCGCCTTCCATGTAGCGCGGCAGATCCGGACGGCGTGCGATCATTTCCTTCGGCGGCGTCCATGACGGCCATTCCTTCTTGGCGGTGATGGTCTTCACGCCCTGCCAGGTGAAGCCGGGGCGGCCGCCGCCGATGCCGTAACGCCTCGCCTTGCCGCTGCCCTGCACCAGATAAAGATACTTGTTCGACGTATCGACGACGATGGTGCCGGCGCTTTCTTTGCCGTCATAGGCAACGGTCTGCGGCAGAAAGCGCGGATCCATCGCGGGCCGGGCGGGATCGATGGTCTCGTCGCGCTGAAGCGCGGCGCGGCCGTCAGGCTCCATCGGTGGTAGCATGCGACGGCGCGGCTCGTAGGAATAGCCCACGTCCGGCGTCGGCGCTCCGTAGCCGGATCCCTGCGCGCCATCGCTGAACAGAAATTCGATAAAGCCGCCGCCCATATTGGCCCGCTGGTTGGTCGCCATGCGTTGCGGCACGGAGCGCTGCAGGGGCGCCGCATAAATGACTTCAGGCTGCGCATAGGGCGTGACGGCATCGATGGCCGCTGCTGGACTCACATTGATAACCACGAAGGACGCGCTGGCAAGAAGCGCGCAGGTAAGATGTCTGAACATCGACGTACTCTTCACTGTTTCGTCGAGCGCCCTCACTGCGTGGCGCCTGTCACGCGCCGAGTTAAGGTTAAAATCGCCTCGCTTTGGTAAACGAAACCCGGCTCTGGATTCACCACGTCGTCGATCGCGGCTATTCTGATCGGTAGCGTTACTTTTGCGTGAAGACCGCGCGCCCTTGGTTAACAGCTCGTTCGCGGCGAATGATAGTTGGCGCGCAACCGCGTGTTCCGCGTGAACTCCACGTTAAATCTCGTCGATGTATGAGTATTTCAAGATTAGTTAGTTGGGGGACACCATGTCGGTTCGTCGCAAGCGATTTCGTATTGAAGAAGTATTCGGCACGCCTGCCGCCGTTGCTGAAAATGACGGCGGTGAGCCGATGCCGATGCATCGCGAGATCATGGCCGAACTCCGCGCGATCCGCGCACAGATGGCCGTTGCCCCCGCAGGCTCCAATGCCGTGACGGAAGAAGTCGGAGCTGCCGCGCAGAAGCAGATCGAGGAAGCACAGGCCCTGCTCGCGACCTATCGTGCGCAGATCGAGCAGTGCGAAAAGCTGAAGATCGAACTCGACCTGATCCATGATGCGATCACGCGCACCAAGCAGGAAATCGCCGTGCTGCACGGTAAGAGCTTCGATGGCGACGAGATGGCCAAGGTCAATGGCGAACTCGGTGCCGTGGTCGGCGGCACCGAAGAAGCGACCCA
Organism: Hyphomicrobiales bacterium; assembly: GCA_026400425.1. Lineage (GTDB taxonomy): Bacteria > Pseudomonadota > Alphaproteobacteria > Rhizobiales > Xanthobacteraceae > Tardiphaga. The sequence goes on from JAPLPC010000673.1 coordinate 1,566, forward strand.
GCAAATTCTGGCCGCCGCCGAAGCGATCGACAATGCGGCTGCCGCCGCCGGCAAGGTGAATTCGGCGGACCAGCAGAAGCTGCTGATGGAAGAGATCAGCGACAACGTGGTGTCGATCTTCGAAGCTTGTAACTTCCAGGACCTCACCGGCCAGCGCATCAGCAAGGTGATGACGACGATGAAGTTCATCGAGAATCGCATCACCGCGATGATGGACATCTGGGGCGGCGTCGATGAGATCAAGGCGCATGCACCGCCGAAGACCGACGACCGCACCGACGACGACAAGCTGCTGAACGGTCCGAAGCTCGACGGCGACGCGGGCCACGCTTCGCAGGACGACATCGACGCGCTGTTCAACTGAGCGCGGACAGAAGCAATCTCATCCGTCATAAAAAACGCCGGGCCCCAGGCCCGGCGTTTTGCGTTCGTAGACTGCGATATTACGCGCGCGGCGCGCAGCGGACATAGACCATGTTGCCGTAACGAACGGCGGCGTCCTTGTCGATAAACCTCGTCACCAGAATGCGGCCGTCGAAGGAGACGATCTCGCGGTCCTGTGGCCCACCGGCAGGACCGGGCGGGCCGATATAATTCTTACCGCTCGGCGAGCCCTTGAGACGCAATTCTTGCGGGGTGGCTTCGTCGGCAAGATGCATCATGACGCCGCCAGTGGCGCCAGCGCCGATGATGTAGGGGTTCTTGCACTGACCGCGGGCGGCGTTTTCGGTGCGGACCTTGTCGGCCGGATTCATGTAGGAGGCGAGACCCCAGCGGCCGACGATCTCTTCCGAGCGGATCGAGGCCGGCATTTCCGGAATCGGCGGCGGCTCCACCGGCGGTGGCGGCTCCGAACTCCCGAACATCCCGCCAAATCCGCCGCCGCCACCCGTGGAGCAGGCTCCCAGCATCACAGCAATGACGGACAGTGCCGCCAGATGGGCGACCGGGCGGGTGTAGCGTGACTTGATCATATCATCCCCTGAAAAACGTGCCTCCGCCGCCCGTCCCAAGCAGCGAAGCGCCATATACCTGTCGAGGCCGCGGACTCGACAACAGCACAATGTGATTACGTCGTAATGCCGACATGGTTTCCAGACCATTGCATATTGGCCTCACCAAGGCCTTAACCGCGCCGCTCGGGCAAAAAGGTCAGGCGCCCGATCTACGTGGCTTTGCTTGACTCATCCGGCGTTCGGTCATATTCCCGGACCGCCCATTAGCACTCTCGACACGGGATTGCTAACCGCGTGCAGGCCAATCGTCGTTGCAGGTTCCGGTGCCGCCGTTGCGACCGCCGGAGCAGTGTATCGTATAACCAACCAGAGGAATTCCCTATGGCCAAAACCAAGTTCCGTCCGCTGCACGACCGCGTCGTCGTCAAGCGCATCACCGCCGAAGAAAAGTCCAAGGGCGGTATCATCATCCCCGACAGCGCCAAGGAAAAGCCCTCCGAGGGTCAGGTGACCGCTGTCGGCCCGGGTGGCCGCGACGAAGCCGGCAAGCTGATCCCGATCGACATCAAGGTCGGCGACAAGGTGCTGTTCGGCAAGTGGTCGGGCACCGAGATCAAGCTCGACGGCGAAGAACTCCTCATCATGAAGGAGTCGGACATCATGGGCGTGATCGCTTAATAGCGCCCAACACTCCGCCCTCATCCTGAGGAGCCGCGCAGCGGCGTCTCGAAGGATGATGCCACCAGCAATCCCCATCAGCTCACCCTTCGAGACGCGGGCTTCGCCCGCTCCTCAGGGTGAGGGTTCATAGCCAGGAGTCATCACACATGGCAGCCAAAGACGTTAAATTTGCCGGCGACGCACGCGACCGCATGCTGCGCGGCGTCGATATCCTCGCCAACGCCGTCAAGGTCAC
>JAPLPC010000636.1 GCA_026400425.1 Hyphomicrobiales bacterium
AATGCGCTGCATTGTGCATCGTTCCAAGGTGACGAAGTTGTCATGAAGCGGCGCGGTGAGCGCCGGACTCAAACAGGCGCGCAAGAAGTGACTTCGCGGAATCGTCGGGCGTCATGCCGATGACCTTCACGCGCGGATCATTGCGCGCATCGCGCTTTGGTCCGTGCATGGTGTGCTTCATTACAGCTGACAAACGTCGTGCGATCATATGGGCGTTGCGCGGATCGGTTTCGGCAAACACCACAACGATGGATCCGTCCGGGTAGAGTGTGCCGTAATCGATGTTGCGCATCAGTCGGCTGACGATGCGGGCTGCATCGCGCTGCGCGCGCAATGGGATGTCCTTGAAGCTGAAGCGCGCCGCAGAGAGGCCACCACCGCGGGTCTGCGTCTGATACACCGCTGTAGCGAGGTCGCGATCGAACGCGTCCTGGGTGAGCAGCCCCGTGGTGGCGTCGATGAGACCGTCGGAATCGATCGAGCGCAACGTGCGGCTCAATCGCGCCTCGAACGCGCGCTGACGCATCAGCGGCAACGCCAGCCGCGTGATGTGATCGGCTTCGCCGGTGATGGTTTCGAGATTGGCGAGATCATAGGTCTGTGCGATGCCGGACGTCGTGACGATCACGGGAAGGCTGCGAAACCGCGGATCTTCCGTCAGCACGGTCAGAAACGCATCGAGCACGCGCGGTGTGAAGCCGTCACCGATCACGATGCCGTCGAGATCCCTGGCGTTGAGATGCTTGGCGGCGGCCTCGATGCTGAGTGCGCCGACCAGACTGACCCGCTCGCCGAATGCCACCGACAGCGCCGGATGGCTGCCGCCGCGACCGACCAACATCACGGTCGCGTCTTCGAGCGGGTCGGGCGCATTGGTCGTGAAGCGGTGCAGATTTTCGGCGGTGAGGCGACGCAGAACCGTGGCATGTAACGCCCGGACGCGGAGCGCGTTGCGCAGCCGCGCGCTGAGCCTGGTGAACTGGCCGCGATCGTCGATCAGCGGGATCGCGTGCCCCGGCAGTTCGGCGACGGGATCGATGGATATCAGCGGGATGTAAGGTTGTCGCGCTCCCAGCTTAGCCGCCAGTTTTTCGAAGGCCGGCATTTCCGCGGCAGTGGCGGCGACGACCACGGCAGCGGGCTGGACTTGCGCGATCGCATCGAGTGCGGTGTTCCAGGTCGCATCGACCACCGGGAACATGTTGCTCTCGGCGAGAGCGGTCGCGAAGGGCGCGGGTTGCAGACTGGAGATGGCAACGACGGTCGCCTGATCGGACATGCGCGCGAGACCCTGAAAGGAATTTGACAGATCACGCTAGCGAGATGTCGTTAATTCAGGGTCAATGTAAAAGACCGAAAACGTACTGAGATTGAACACCTTCTCGATGTTGCACATGCGCCTTGCCGGGCACCATCACTCCGCGGTCAGTCGATCCCGAAACGCTTCGACCATCAGCGGATTGAGCCCGAGTTCCGTCAACGCTTCGCGCGCGCGGCCGTTGTCGCTGGCGCGACCGGCAAGGCGGTAGCCGCTGAGGCGGTCCGGCAGCGCCGTGAGCATGGCATTGTCGCCGAGGCGCCTGGCCCATTCGCCGAGATCCTGGGCCAGAAAGCGATATCCACCAACTGCCATGATGCCGGACGGCGGCGCGGTAATGTGCAGCGCACCGGTGCCGCGATCCAGCCGGGCCTGATAGCCGGTGTCCACGTAATCGAGCGGCGTGGCCGGGATCAGTCCGTTGCTGGCATCGCCTTGCGCCGCGTAGGCGAGCACCGGCACCATCGGTCCACGCAAACCCAGCGTGCCCTTTGGCGTCAGCAGCGTTTCGCCGGCCACGGCGGTACCCGCTGCGGTGCGCGGCGCACCGTGCGGGCCGGGCATGATGGTGGCGGGAAGGCCATCGGTCGCGCGGATGGCG
>JAPLPC010000255.1 GCA_026400425.1 Hyphomicrobiales bacterium
CGCCGAGGCGCCGATGATCGCGTAATCGACCTTGAACTGGCCGATCAGCTTGATCGCGGTGGGGCCGGGCACGGCGCCATCGGGGCGGCGCACGGTGCCGCCGGCGACCACCACCTCGATCTGCGGATGCCGATACAGCATCATCGCGACATTGAGGTTGTTGGTGATGACCAGCAGGTTTTCGTGGCCGGTCAGCGCCGCCGCGACTTCCTCGGTGGTGGTGCCGATATTGATGAACAGCGAAGACCCATTGGGAATTTCCGCGGCAGCGGCGACGCCGATCGCCTTTTTCTCCTCGGCGGCCACGAAGCGGCGCGCTTCATAAGCGAGGTTTTCCGTGCCGGATGCCACGATGGCGCCGCCATGGATCCGCGTCAGCAGGCGCTGGTCACAGAGGTCGTTGAGGTCCTTGCGGATGGTCTGCGCCGAGACTTCGAAGCGGCGGACCAGATCATCGACCATGACGCGACCATGGGCGCGCGCGTGATTGAGAATTTCGGATTGGCGATGGGGAAGTCCGGCAGTCACATCAGCACCTCGTGGATTGCATCCATGGTGGTGATGTCGGCGATGCGGGTCAACGCTTACTATGTCCGGGACGCAATGCGGCATGCAGTGCCGCTTCGCAGAGCCAGGACCGTATCGGGCGCCGGTGTTCTTGACGGTCCCGCTCTGCGCAGCAGCGTTGCACGCTGCAGCGCGTCCGGGGCACGGAAGCTCCTATGCGGCAGTGGCCGCGACAGGTGTGACGACGATCGGTGTGCCTGCGACCCACAAGCCCTGGGCAGCCTGGAAGGCGGCGCGTTCGGCCTCACGCGCATTGCGGAATATCTGGCCATCCAGCGCGTTGAACCGGTGAGACGCTGCGAAGAAGCGAAAGCCGTCGGGATCGCGAACCACGATGCCGGCTGCCTGCGACGAAACTTCGATGATGTAGGTGTCTGACATGGCCGCCCCTTTCGCGAACCGTTCGCGATATCGTTCGCGACAGGCATTGCATATTCCGGGCCATCAACAGGAGCGGCGATCAATGGTTCCGGCCGCGATTTAGAATCCCTATGCGGTCATCGTCGCACCCGGCTTCGCAATCGGCTGCGGCCGGCCGTTCTCGTCGATGGAGACGAAGGTGAAGTTGCCGTCGGTGACCAGGATCGGCGCGTCTTCATTGCGACGAAGCACCCATGCTTCGATACGCAGCGTCAGCGAGGTGCGGCCCATCCGCACCAGATTGGCGTGCACGGAGACGACATCGCCCACATGCACGGCCTTGCGAAAGGTCATCGCCTCGATGGCCACCGTGACAGTGCGCGTCTTCGCCAGTTTCGCCGCGGCGATGCCGCCGCCGAGATCCATCTGGCTCAACAACCAGCCACCGAAGATATCGCCATTGGCATTGGTATCCGCCGGCATCGCCACGGTGCGGATGGTGAGATCGCCCGTCGGCTCGGCGGAGAGGCCGGTTCCAGATTGATTCGATGACTCAGTCATGGGCAGTCGGTACCTGAAAATTGGAGAGGGGGTGTTCTTCTTCTCCCTCTCCCGCCCTTGCGGGGGAGGGCCGGGGTGGGGGCGCCGCTAGGCTCGGAGCGTGTGGCTTCCCCCACCCTGCCCCTCCCCCGCAAAGCCGCGCGAAGCGAAGCTTCGCTAGGGGAGAGGGAATATTGCGAGTCCAGCTCTAGCTAAACGTTTCCCACCCTTCGTCCGGCGCAAACCGGTCGCCGTATTTGGCGGCCAGCGCGCGCAGCGTGGCGGCAACGTTGTCGGGGCCGCGGCTCCGGGCATAGTTCAGCGGGCCGCCGCGGAACGGGGCGTAGCCGGTGCCGAAGATCATGGCGCCATCGACCACGTCGGGATCGTCGACGATGCCCTCGCGCAGGCAGGCGACGCAGACATTGGAGATCGGCAGCACTAGCCGGTCGATCATTTCCTGCGACGGTCGCGCGGTGGCGGCCGCGGTGGAACTCTTCTCGGCCTTGCCGTCCTTCCAGGTGTAGAAGCCCTTGCCGGTCTTCTTGCCGAGTTCGCCGCGATTGACCTTTTCACGCAACCAGGCCGGCGTCGGCGGCAGCAGGTCGCCGAATTTCGAGCGCAGCATGTCGCCGACCGCCATGCAGATATCGAGACCGACCTGATCGGCCAGTTCGATCGGCCCCATCGGCATACCGAATTGCTCGGCCGCGGCGTCGATGGTTTCCTTCTCGACCTTCTCGTCGAGCAGCATCATCGCTTCCAGCATGTAGGGCGTCAGCGCGCGATTGACGAGGAAGCCCGGCGACGACTTCACCGGCAGCGGCAGCCGATCGATGGCGCCGACAAAGGCGGTGGCGCGCTTCAGCATCTCCGCATCGACGCCGTCATGGCTGACGACCTCGACCAGTTGCAGCCGCGATACCGGATTGAAGAAATGCAGCCCGAGGAATCGGCCGGGATTGGCCAGCGACGATCGCAGGTCCTGCAACGGGATGCTCGACGTGTTGGTGGCAAGGATTGCGTCGGGCTTCATCCGCGGCTCGAGGCCGGCATAGATCTTCTGCTTGAGATCGAGCTTCTCCGGCACCGCCTCGATGATGAGATCCGCCCCGCGCACCCCCTCGCCGTCGAGATCGGGGATCAGGCGGTCCAGCCTGTCGCGCTGCTCGGTGCGCTTGCGGACGATCTTGGCATAGAGATCGGCAGCGCGGCGGATGGCGCCGGCCAGCGGCTCCGGCTTCATGTCGGCGAGCGTGACGCGTAAGCCTTGATGCGCGCACCAGGCGGCGATGTCGCCGCCCATAGCGCCGGCGCCGATGACATGAACATGCTTGATCCCGCCGTTGCCTTCGCCGGCAAGTTTCTTCATCGCCTCGCGCAGGAAGAACACCCGGATCAGGTTCTGCGCCGTCGGCGTCACCATCAATTGCGCGAACGAGCGCGGCTCGGCCTTCAGCATGGCCGCGCGATCGCCGCCGTGCTTTTCCCACAGATCGATCAGCGCATAGGGCGCGGGATAATGCTCGCGTGGGGCCTGCTTGGCAGCTTCAGCCACCATGCGCGACGCCAGGAAGCCGCGCACCGGCGAGAAGTTCAGCAGCGGGATCAGCGGCGACGGCTTGGCGCGCTTGAAGCGGCCGAACACGGCTTCCTTCACCGCATTGCGGACATGGCGTTCTTCGGTGACGGCATCGACCAGGCCGATCGCCTTCGCCTTGCGCGCATCGATGGTCTTGCCGGTGAGCATCATCGGCATCGCCTGCAGCGGCGACACCAGATGGGTGAAGCGCGCGGTGCCGCCGAGGCCCGGATGCAGACCGAGCATCACTTCCGGAAAGCCGAAGCGCGCGCCATCGATGGCGATGCGCATCTGGCAGGCCAGCACGATTTCGAGTCCGCCGCCGAGACAGAAACCATGAATGACGGCGACGGTCGGAATTTTCATCGCCTCCAGGCGGTCGACCACCGCATGGGCGCGGGCGATCCGCGTTTCGATCTCCAGCGGATCGCTGCCGCGGAATTCGTTGATATCAGCGCCGGCGATGAAGCCGGATGTCTTTGCCGAGCGAATGACGAGGCCTGTGGGCCGTTGGGCCTCCAGCGCGCTCAGCACGCTGTCGAATTCGGTCAGCACCTGTTCCGACAGCGTATTGGCGCTGGCATCGGCGCGATCGAACAACAGCCACGCCACGCCATCGGCATCGCGGGTCAGTTTGAAGTTGCGATAGGTGCTCGATCCATCGGCAGTCGGCCCGAGTTCGAGCGTGCGATTGTCGAGAGCGTCCAAAATTCTGCTGTCCATGACGCGCCTCACACCGTCTCGATCAACATCGCACCACCGAGCCCGCCACCGATACATTCGGTGGCGATGCCGCGTTTGGTGCCGAGCCGCTTCATGGCATTGACGAGATGCAGCACGATGCGGTTGCCGGAGGTGCCGACGGGATGGCCGAGGCTGATGGCGCCGCCATCCACATTCAGCTTCGCATGATCGATTGCGCCGGCCGCGCCGTCGAGGCCGAGCACGTCGCGGCAGAACTGTTCGTCCTTCCACGCGGCGAGACAGCCTAGCACTTGCGTGGCGAAAGCCTCGTTGAGCTCCCAGGTCTCGATGTCGTGGATCGTCATGTTGTTGCGCTTGAGCAGATCATGCGACGACAGCACCGGGCCGAGGCCCATGATCGAGGGATCGAGCGCCGACCACTGGCTGTCGACGATGACGGCCTTCGGCGTCAATCCGTGCTTGGCCACGGCTTCTTCGGACGCGAGGATCACCCAGGATGCACCATCGGTGATCTGGCTGGAATTGCCGGCGGTGACCTGCCCCCACGGGCGCTCGAATACCGGCTTCAGCATCGCGAGCTTGTCGGCGGAGGAATCCGGCCGCACGCCGTCATCGTGATCGTAGAACTTGCCTTTGCGATCGAACGCGGTTTCCACCTCGCCTTTCAGCCAGCCATTCTCCTGCGCGCGCGCGAGCCGCTTGTGGCTCTCGCTGGCATAGGCATCGGCCTGCAGCCGGGTAATGCCGAACAAGTGCCCGACCTTCTCGGCGGTCTGGCCCATATTGAGATCGGTGATGGGATCGGTCAGCCCGCGTTCGAGGCCGATCACCGGTTTGAAATCGGCGGGACGCGCCTTGGCGAAAGCAGCGAGCTTGGCGAGCGGGCCCTTGGCCATGGCAAGGCCGGCGAACCAGCGCACGCCGCTTTGCGGCCAGACCAATGGGGCGTGGCTGAGCGCCTCGGCGCCACCGGCGAGGATGAGATCGGCGCTGCCCTCGCGGATATATCGATAGCCGGTGTCGATCGACTGCATGCCGGAGCCGCAATTGATCTGCACGGTGAACGCCACCATGCGCTCGCCCATGCCGAGGCGGAGCGCTGCGACGCGCGCCGGGTTCATTTCGTCGGCGATGACGTTGACGCAGCCGAGAATGACCTGATCGAAGGCATCGGGCGCGAAAGGCTGACGCGCCAGCAGCGGTCGGCCGCATTGCACGGCGAGATCGACGGGGGTGAACGGGCCGGGGCCGCTGCGTGCCTTCAAGAACGGCGTGCGGCTGCCGTCAACGATGTAGACCGGTCTTGTCATCAGGATGCTGCTCGCTGCTCACCGAGTTCCTGGAAGAACTGATGCACGTTGTCCGACTTCTTGGCCAGCGGCGACAGGTCTTCCGGCGCGAAGTCATCGACTTCGATCACCAGCTTCACGGCCTCGCGTGCGGCCTCCAACCGCTCACCCTCCGCCTGGGTGATCACGCCCTGTGCCACGGCTTGCTTCCAATCCTTGATCTTCGCGGTCCGGATGCGTTTGGCAATATCGTCGGTGGATGCCACCAGTTTGAAGGCCCTCTCCAGCCTCGCCAGGCCGCGATCGTCATCCACATGCGACAGGTCCGGCGTCAGCCGGTCGCGGGTCGCCGACGGCTCCAGGATCATCTGGGCGCAAAGATGCACCACGCGATCCGACGGGCCGAGCACGTAGGCACCGAACGGCTGCACCACGAATTTCATGATCGCCGCGACAAAACGGTTCGGAAGATTGGCGAGGATTTCCGCAAAACGGTTCTCGATGGTCTTGAAGCCCGTCGCCATGCACCATTCGAGCGCCGGCAGATCGTCCTGCTGACGACCTTCGTCCTCCCAGCGCTTCAGGGCGGCCGCCAGCAGATAGAGCTCGGAGAGCATGTCGCCGAACCGGGCCGACAGCATTTCCTTGCGCTTGCGGGCACCGCCGAGGGTCAGCAGCGCCATATCGGCACAGAGTGCGAAGGCCGACGAATAGCGCGACAGCTGGCGATAAAACTGTGTCGCAGCACCGGCATCCGGCGCCGGGGCGAATGCGCCTCCAGTCCAGCTGCGGCCCCATGCGCGGAACAGCGTGGTCGCGCTGTGGCCGACAGGATGCGCGCGGATGGCGCCCTGGCCGAATACGATGAGGTTTCGCGTCAGGATGTTCGCGCCCTCCACGGTGATGCCGACAGGCACCGACCGGTACAGGTTGCCCATGTAATTCTGCGGACCGTCGATGACGGCCTTGCCGGCATGGATGTCCATGGCATCGTCGATGACGACGCGCATGCGTTCGGTGGCATGCAGCTTCATGATGCCGGAAATGACTGCCGGGTGATGACCCAAATTGAGTGCGGCCGACGTCAGCCGCCGTGCGGCGTCGAGCAGATAGGCGGTGCCGGCGATGCGCGCGAGCGGCTCCTCGATGCCTTCGAATTTCGCGATCGAAATGTTGAACTGCTCGCGGATGCGCGCATAGGCGCCGGTGGTGCGCGCCACATAGGCCGCGCCCGCAGCGGACAGCGACGGCAGAGAGATGCCGCGGCCGGCGGCGAGCGCCGACATCAGCATCTTCCAGCCCTGCCCGATCCGCTCCTGCCCGCCGATGATGTAATCGAGCGGGATGAAAACGTCGCGGCCCCAGTTCGGGCCGTTCTGAAACACCTGCATCGACGGCAGATGGCGCCTGCCGATTTCCACGCCTTCAAGGTCGTGCGGGATCAGCGCGACGGTGATGCCGAGCTCGTCCTGATCGCCGATCAGGTGATCGGGATCATAGGCCTTGAAAGCGAGACCGATCAGCGTGGCGACGGGACCGAGGGTGATGTAGCGCTTGTGCCAATTGAGGCGCAGGCCGAGCACTTCCTGGCCATCGAACATGCCCTTGCAGATCACGCCGCTGTCGATCATCGAGGCGGCGTCGGAGCCGGCTTCCGGGCTGGTGAGGCCAAAACAGGGAATGTCGCGGCCATCGGCGAGGCGCGGCAGCCAGCGCTGGCGCTGCGCGTCGGTGCCGAATTTCATCAGCAGTTCGCCGGGGCCGAGCGAGTTCGGCACCATCACGGTGACGGCGGCGACCACCGAGCGCGACGAGATTTTCCGCACGACTTCGGAATGGGCATAGGGCGAGAAACCGAGGCCGCCATAGTCCTTCGGGATGATCATGCCGAAGAACTTCTCGCGCTTGATGAAGTCCCAGACTTCGGGCGGCAGGTCGCGCAATTCCCAATTGATCTTCCAGTCGTCGAGCATGTCGCACAGACGATCCACCGGCCCGGTCATGAAAGCCTGTTCTTCGGCGGTCAGCGTCGCCGGCGCCACCTTGAGCAGCTTGTCCCAGTTGGGATTGCCGGTGAACAGATCCGCATCCCACCAGACGTCGCCGGCCTCCAGCGCTTCCCGCTCGGTGTCCGACATCCTCGGCAGGACGCCCTTGGCCCAGCCAAAAATAGGTTTGGTGAGATAATCCTTGCGCAGGCTGGAGCTCATGGGAATTCCTCTCGGTCGGCGCGGCCATGCTTCCGGGCGGAAGCTGCCCGCTCAAGGGCATTCGCTCTAACGGGAAGGCGTTGGATTTACCTTAGCTTTCACTTTGAAATTTAAGCGAAAATCGACGGCGTTGAGCCGACGATAACGGCAAGGATAGCGCAACGGTTCCCTGATGGCGACTGGCCGTCGCGTGGCAGGAGGTCGCGCGGTGCTCGTTACCTCGCCCTGCTTGCGGGGAGAGGTCGCCTATCACATGCGAAGCTGGTGACAGGCGGGTGAAGGGGACCCTCACAGCACTGCGCAGCAGGTGGAGAGTCCCCCTCATCCGTCCCGGCGCCGCTGCGCTATGCCGGGCCACCTTCTCCCCGCAAGCGAGGAGAAGGCAGAAATCAATCCGGGCGGATCATCTCGAACATGTCTTCGTGCTTGACGGTGAAGTAGTCACCCCTGCGCCCGGCGCGGACGATCGGGCTGGCCAGCGCGGTGCGATAAACGCCGTCCACGATCAGGCTCTTGTCGATATGCACGGCCACCACTTCGCCCATGGTGAGGAAGGCGTTGGCGGATTGGCCATCGGCGCGCTTCAGCTCGATGATCTCGGTGACCTTGCATTCGAAGGCGACGCGGGCTTCGCCGACGCGGGGGACGCTGACCAGCGTGCTCGGCACAGCGGTCAGGCCGGCAACGTCGAACTCGTTCACATCCGCATCGACATGGGCGGCGGTGGCATTCATCTGTTTGGCCAGATCGATGGTGGCCAGATTCCAGACGAACTCGCCGGTCTCCTGCGCATTGCGGGTGGAATGCTTGATGCCCATGCTGGAGAAACCGATCAACGGCGGCGTGTAATTGAAGCCATTGAAGAAGCTGTAGGGCGCGAGGTTGACGCGGCCATCGCTACCCCGGGTTGAGACCCAGCCGATCGGGCGCGGCGCGATGATGGCGTTGAAGGGATCGTGCTTCAGGCCGTGGCCATTGCGGGGCTCATAGCTGTGCAGTTCGATAGCGCTCACGAGATGACGTCCTCTTGTCCCGGACGCCATGCGGCGCCCTTTGCGCTGCTTTGCAGAGCCAGGACCGTCGCAAGCGCCGTCGTCTGGAATGGTCCCGGCTCCGCGAAGCGGCACTTCGCGCCGCATGGCGTCCGGGACACGGCATGGAATCTCTAGCGGCGCGGCGCCAGCCCGGCAAGCACGAAGTCGACCATCTGATCCAGCGTCGGCCCCGGTTTCCCTACGCATTGTGCGATCATCTGCGGATGGAAATAACGCATCATCGCGGTGGACGCGCACATGGCGGCCAGTTGCAGATCGGGGGCATGAAACTCGCCCTTGGCGGCACCGTCGGCGACCACCTGCCCGATTGCCTCGGTGATGAACTCCATATGCGCCATGCAGACGTCCCAGCTTTCCTCCATCGCGATCGACACCATCTCATGCAATTTGGCGTCGCCGACATAACGCTCGGAATTCATCTGGTGAATGGTGACCAGCAATTCCCGCAACCGCTGCGGCGCCGGCAACGGCTGCGCCACGATCGCCCGGGAGGCGACCTCGACCTCGCCCATCAATCGCTTCGCCACCGCCGAGATGATCGACTTCTTGGAATCGAAGAAGCGATAGACATTGGCTGGCGACATCCGCAGCAGTTTTGCAATGTCGGCGACGGTGGTCTTCTGATAGCCCAACTCGCGAAACAGCTTTTCTGCCGTCACCACGATACGGGTGCGCATGTCGTCGGATTCGACGTGATCGGAAATCAGAGTCATCGTGACCAAGCTATGTTCCTATTCGGCAGCGGCGGCAAGCGAAACGGCGTGCTGCTTGTCATGATGTTGCGGCGCATGATGCTCGGTATCTTCCCCGGGGCCGCGCTCATCCAGGCTCTTCCTGAACCACAGCGCATACAGGCCCGGCAAATATAGCAGCGTCAGGAAGGTCGCGACGAACAGGCCCCCCATGATGGTCACCGCCATCGGGCCCCAGAACGCCGAGCGCGAGAGCGGGATCATGGCGAGGATGGCGGCGAGCGCCGTCAGCACCACCGGTCGGGCACGCCGCACGGTGGCTTCGACGATTGCCTCCGCGCGCGTGAGGCCATGCGCCACGTCGGTCTCGATCTGATCGACCAGGATCACCGCGTTGCGCATGATCATGCCGGCCAGCGCGATCAGACCCAGCAGAGCGACGAAGCCGAATGGCTTGCCGGCGACGTTCAGCGCCAGTGACGCGCCGATGATGCCGAGCGGTGCCGTGAGAAATACCAGGATGAGTCGCGAGAAGCTCTGCAGCTGGATCATCAGCAGTGTCAGCATCACGATCATCATCAGCGGAAAGAGCAGCGCGATCGAGGCATTGCCCTTGTTGCTCTCCTCCACCGCACCGCCGATCTCGATCCGATAGGCCGGCTCCAGACTGTCGCGGATCTGCTGCAGTTGCGGCCAGATCTGGTTGGTCACGTCCGGCGGCTGCACGCCGTCAACCACGTCGCTGCGGACGGTGATCGCCATGTCGCGATTGCGGCGCCACAGGATCGGCTCCTCATGCGAATATTCGATGTTCGCGACCTGGCTCAGCGGCACCGCAACGCCATTGCGCGTGATGATGGTGAGGTCGCCGACCTTCCCGAGATCGAGGCGCTCGGACGGCACCGCGCGCGCGACGACCGCAACCTTCTCGATGCCGTCGCGGATCGTCGTCACCGTGGTGCCGGAGATCAGCAGTGCCAGCGATTGCGAGACGTCCTGCGGCGTCAAACCTAGCGCGCGGGCGCGATCCTGATCGACCACGAGCTTGAGGAAGGGCGACTGTTCGTTCCAGTCGAGCTGCGCCTCCGTGACGTTCGGATTGGCGCGCATGACGTCGCGCACCTTGTAGGCGATGTCGCGCACCTTCGCCGTATCGGGGCCGATGACGCGGAATTGAACGGGGAAGCCGACCGGCGGGCCGAAATTGAAGCGATCGACGCGGACGCGAGCTTCGCTGAGCTGGCCGTTGGCCACCGCCTTCTCGATCTTGGTCTTGATGCGCTCGCGCGCCTCGACATTCTTCGAGACGATCACGATCTCGGCGAACGCCTCATTGGGCAATTGCGGATTGAGGCCGAGCCAGAAGCGCGGCGAGCCGCGGCCGACATAGGACGTATAGGTCGCGATGTCCTTGTCGTCCTTAAGCAGCGTCTCTGCCTTCTCGACCGACTTCTTGGTGACTTCGAACGCCGTGCCTTCCGGCAAGCGCAGCTGGAAGAACAATTCAGGTCGCTCCGACAGCGGGAAGAACTGCTGCTGGATACGGCCGAAACCGACCACCGAGGCGAAGAAGATCGCAACGGTCGCAATCACCACCTTGATGCGGTGATTGACGCACCACCGCACCACGCTGCGCAGGCCGCGATACATGCGCGTCTCGTAGATCGCATGCGGATCATGGTGCTCGGCGCCATGGGCTACCATGTTCGGCAACAGCTTGACGCCGATATAGGGCGTGAAGATCACCGCCACGAACCACGACGCCACCAGCGCGATGGCCACGACCCAGAAGATGCTGCCGGCATACTCACCGACCGCCGAATTGGCGAATCCGATGGGCAGAAACCCCGCGGCCGTCACCAGCGTGCCGGTCAGCATCGGGAACGCCGTGGACTCCCAGGCGAAGGATGCCGCGCGGACGCGGTCCCAGCCCTGCTCCATTTTCACCACCATCATTTCGACGGCAATGATGGCGTCATCGACGAGCAGGCCGAGCGAGATGATCAGCGCGCCCAGCGAAATGCGGTGCAGATCGAGCGAGATCGCATTCATCACCATGAAGACGATGCCGAGCACCAGCGGCACCGACAGCGCCACGACGATGCCGGTGCGCCAGCCCAATGCGAGGAAACTTACGAACAGCACGATGGCGAGTGCCTCGACGAAGGAGCGCGTGAATTCGCCGACAGCTTCCTCGACCACATGCGGCTGGTCCGCGATCTGCTCGATCTCGATGCCCTGCGGCACCGCTGCCATGAAGCCATCGGCGGCCTTCTTCACGCTCTCGCCGAGTTCGAGGATATTGGCGCCCTTGGCGGTCACCACGCCGATGCCGAGCGCCGGCTTGCCCTTCTGCTGGATCTTGAAATCAGGCGGATCGACGAAGCCGTGGGTGACATCGGCGATGTCGCCGAGGCGGAAGGTACGCCCGTTGCTTTCCACCGGCGTAGACGCCACCGCCTTCACGCCGTCGAGCGCACCGGTGACGCGCAGCGGCACCCGCTGCGAACTGGTTTCGACGGTGCCTGCGGGCGTGATGGCATTCTGCTTGGCGAGGGAGTCGAACAGCGCCTGCGGCGTGATGCCGAGCGTCGCCAGTTTGGCGTGGGAGAACTCCACGAAGATGCGCTCGTCCTGGGTGCCGTAAAGATTGACCTTGGTGACACCATCGACCTTGAGCAGGCGCTGGCGCAGGCCCTCGGCGACCTTCTTCATCTGCGCATAATCGGCGCCGTCGCCGGTCATCATGTAGAGAATGGAATCGACGTCGCTGAATTCGTCATTGACGGTCGGACCGATCAGGCCCGATGGCAGGCTGCCCTGCACGTCGGCCAGCTTCTTGCGCAGCAGATAAAAGAGATACGGCACATCCTTCGGCGGCGCGTTGTCCTTGAACGTGACCTGCAACGCGGTGAAGGACGGCTTCGAATAGGTCTGCACCTTGTCGAAGTATGGCAGCTCCTGCATCTTCTTCTCGATGGGATCTGCGACCTGCTCCTGCATCTCCTTGGCTGTCGCGCCTGGCCAGATGGCGGTGACGTTCACCACTTTCACGGTGAAGAACGGATCTTCGGCGCGGCCGAGGCGCTCGTAAGAGAAGAAACCGGCAACGCCCAGCGCGATGATCATGAACAGGATCAGCGTGGGATGTGCGACGGCCCAGGCCGAGAGGTTGAAGCGGTGCATCGGCTCCGTCCTTTTAATCGAGCTCAGAACGACAGCGCGGAAACGACGCGCACTTTTTGCGCGGGGTCGAGCTTCTGCACGCCGAGCGTGACCACCTTGGCGCCGTCATCGACGCCGCCGGTGATGATGACGTCGGTGCTCTCATAGGTCTTCACCTTGACCGGCCGCAGCGTGACGTCGCCGCCATCGTTCACGGTGTAGAGCGAGGACTGGTTGCCCTGGCTGAACAGCGCGGACAGCGGAATACGGGCGACGCGCTCGGTGTTCGGGTCGGACAGCGTCAGTGTCGCGGTCATGCCGAGCGCCACTTTGTCGTCGGCGTTCGGCAGCGAGAACTTCGCCAGGTAGGTGCGTGTCGCCGGGTCGGCATTCGGCGCGATCTCGCGCAGCTTGGCCTGATAGGTCTTGCCGGGCTCCGACCACAGGCTGACGGTGGCGGTGCCGTCCTTGGCGCGGCCGATCAGGGTTTCCGGGATTGCGACCACCGCTTCCTTTTCGGCAAAGCGCGCGACGCGGACCGCGGCCTGGCCGGCCGACACCACCTGGCCGGGATCGATCAGCGTGGCCGTGACGACACCGGCGGTATCGGCGACGAGGGTCGCGTAAGACAGGCTGTTCTTGGTCAGTTCGACCTGGCGCTCGGCGCGATTGAGGCGGGCGCGGGCTTCGTCGCCGGTCGCCTTGGCCTGATCGAGTTGCGCCTGGGTGGACCAGCCCTTGCTGCGCAGTTCGGTGGCCCGTCCCTCCGCCGCGCTGGCATTGGCGAGCACGCCGGTGGCGGCATTGAGCTCGGCCACGGCCTGCTCGGCCTGCAGTTTCAGATCGACTTCGTCCAGGCTGCCGAGCGGCTGGCCGACCTGCACGCTCTGCCCGACCTCGACGAAGCGCTGGGCGACCTTTCCGGTGACGCGGAAGCCGATATCGGTTTCGATCCGCGGCCGAATGGTGCCGACGAAGCTGCGCGCCGGCGCTTCCGGCAGGTACTGCACGGTCGCGACCAGAACCGGCCGCGCCGGTTTGGCCTCGGCCTCCGGCTTCTTCCCGCAACCGGCGAGGCCGATGGCAGACACCAGCAACACGACGGCGATGGTGGCAGGGTGGCGAACACTGGCGAATAACGGACCGCGGGACATGATCGGGTTTCCTTCAGGGAACTGAAGGGAACTTAAAACTGACCACTGACGATTGTCAATAATCGTCAGTGGTCACATCCTCGGCATTTCCAGGCGAAGAAATGGGCGCCGGAGCAGGCTCCGGCGCCAACCTCAATCCCCTGAGAGCCAGAGGCTACCGCCCCTGCCGCGCTGCCTTGTCGGCGGACGCGAATTCCGTAGCCGTGCCGTGATTGCCGGCCAGGACCAGAATGCCGGCGATCAGCGGCATCGCCGCCAGCACCAACAGGCCCATCGACGTGCTGCCGGTCGCTTCCTTGACGAAGCCGATCAGATACGGCCCGCCAAAACCGGCGAGGTTGCCGATCGAATTGATCATGGCGATGGCGCCGGCCGCCGCCGTGCCGCTCAGCCAGGCCGTCGGCAGCGTCCAGAACAAAGCGAAGGTGCAGAACACGCCGATGGCAGCCACGGTCAGCGCCACCATGGTCACGGTTGGATTGCTGACGACGCCCGAGACCGCCAGCGCGGCGGCGATCAGGAGCAGCGGCAAGCCGACATGCCAGACGCGCTCGCGGGTCTGGTCGGAATGACGCGCCCACAGGATCATGGCGATGGAGCCGAACAGATACGGGATCGCGGTGACGAAACCGGTCTGCGCATTGGTGAAGCCGAACGCCTTGACGATCTGCGGCAGCCAGAACTGCATGCCATAGAGCGCGGCAACGAAGCCGAAATAGATCAGGCTGAGCATCAGCACCTTCGGCGAGGTCAGCGCTTGCCCCAGCGACATGCCATGCGCGCCTTCCTTGACGACGCGCTCGCTTTCGAGCTTGTCGGCCAGCCACATCTTCTGGTCCGGCGTCAGCCAATCCGCCTTGGACGGCTTATCCGTGAGATAGAACCAGGTGACGATGCCGAGCACGACCGAGGGAATGCCCTCGATGATGAACAGCCACTGCCAACCTTTGAGGCCCATCATGCCGTCGAGGCCCAGCAGCATGCCGGAGATCGGCGCGCCGATCACCGTAGACACCGGCACGGCAATCGCGAAGGCCGCAAGAAAGCGCGCGCGATACTCGGCTGGATACCAGTAGGTCAGGTACAGAATGATGCCGGGAAAGAAGCCGGCTTCAGCCACGCCGAGCATGAACCGCAGCACGTAGAAACTGGTGGGGCCGCTGACGATCGCCATCAAGGCCGAGATGATGCCCCAACTCACCATGATGCGGGCGATCCAGCGGCTGGCGCCGAACTTCTCCAGGGCGATGTTGCTCGGAACCTCGAAAATGAAATAGCCGATGAAGAAGATACCGGCGCCCCAGGCGAACACGGTGGGCGAAAAGTTCAGATCGGCATTCATGGTCAGCGCGGCGAAGCCGAGGTTGACGCGGTCGAGATAGGCCAAGAAGTAAGCCAGGATCAGAAACGGGATCAGCCGCCACGAGATGGCACGGATGGTCGACATTTCGAGA
>JAPLPC010000473.1 GCA_026400425.1 Hyphomicrobiales bacterium
CATAGACGGGCGCAATCTCGCGATTCCAGCGCGCGCACCACACGCAGCCGTCGCGTTCGAACATCACGAGCTCCGACGCCGCAGCAATGCCGGGCGACAGTGCGGTTGCCGCCATCGACAAAATAGCGAGCAAAGAGGTTTTCAGAAGCAATTTCCGCGTCATATGTTACACATACACGAATTTGAATATTTATGCCAGATCCGGGTCCGCCGTGCTGTCCTCAATCTCCTTTCTTGGTGCGCTGGGCGCGGGACTGTTGTCGTTCCTGTCGCCATGCGTGTTGCCGTTGGTGCCGCCCTATCTCTGCTTTCTGGCGGGTATCAGTCTCGACGAACTCGACGACCACGACGAGCAGGCGCGCTGGCGACCAAACACGCGCGTGGTCGCGCTGTCGTTTGCATTCGTGCTGGGCTTCGCAACCGTGTTCGTCGCGCTGGGTGCATCGGCATCGCTGATCGGCAAGGCGATCACAGCCTATTTCGATACGCTGGCCATCATCGCCGGCGTGCTGATCGTCATTCTCGGGCTGCACTTCCTCGGCATCTTCAGGATCGGGCTGCTATTTCGCGAAGCGCGCTTTCACGCGGTACGCAAACCTGCGGGCTTTCTCGGCGCCTATCTGGTCGGTCTCGCATTCGCCTTTGGCTGGACGCCCTGCGTGGGCCCGGTACTGGCCGCCATTCTGATGGTCGCGGGTGCGGAAGGTGCGCCCGCCCAGGGCGCTTTGTTGCTTGCGGCCTATGCGCTCGGCATCGGCATTCCCTTCATGCTGGCCTCGCTGTTTTCGGGGCCGTTCATGCGATTGATGGCGCGGCTGCGTGGCCACATGGTTACGATCGAAAAGGTGATCGGCGGCGCCCTTGTCCTCACCGGTATTCTGTTTTTGACTGGCGCCATGCCGCGCATTTCGGGCTGGATGCTGGAGACGTTTCCGACCCTTGGTACTATCGGATGATGCAAAATCGGGAGGATCGAATGTCCAAGCGAGCGTCCAACGGCACCGGCGTGATTACCAGACGGAGTGTACTCGCGGCGATCGGCCTCGGCATGGCCTCACTGCGCGGTGCGCCGGCATTTGCAAAAGCGAAGCTCGGCGATGACGGGCTCTATCAGATGGACTGGTATCTGGAGAGCTTCCTCGATCTCTCCGAGGATCTCGCGGGAGCGACCGCCAAAGGCAAGCGTTTTGCTGTGATGTGGGGCCTCAAGGGATGCCCGGCCTGCAAGCGCATGCATGAGAGCTACATGACCGATCCGAAGATCGAGACTTACATCCGCGACAATTTCGAGATCCTGCATCTCAATCACATCGGCGCGCGCGAGGTGACCGATTTCGACGGCCGCAAGCGCGGGGAGAAGGCCTTCGGCGAATCCTACGGCATTCGCTTTACGCCGACGATCCAGTTCTTTCCGGAGACGACTATGGGGCTGGCCGCGAAAAGCGGGCAGGCGAGGGAAGTGGTGCGGATGCCCGGGCTGCTGGAGCCGACCGAGTTTCTGGCGATGTTCCGCTACGTGCGCGAGAACGGCTACGAGACCGCGACGTTTCCGGAGTGGCTGAAGAAGCAGGCGTAAGCCGGCCCTCAGAAATCCAATTTGTCCTGGATCGCGGCCACGCCTGCCTTGGCGCAGAGATCATCCGCATCACCACCCGGCGCGCCGGAGACGCCGATGGCGCCGAGCATCGCGCCGCCGCCTTCGATCATGACGCCGCCGCCGATGATTACCACATTGGGGAGGTTGCGCAGCCCCGCCTGCATCATGCCGGGCTGGCTGATCGCATTGAGTTCTGTTGTGCTGTTGCGGAAGGTTGCCGAGGTCCACGCCTTGCCGGTGGCGGTCGGCGGCGTGTGCGGTCCGGCGAAGCGATCGCGCAGCAGGACTTGTGGCGTGCCGAAGCGATCGACCACGGCGACCGCCACCTGATAGCCGCGTTTCTGGCAATCCTGCAGTGCCGCGCGCGCAGCGTCGAGCGCCAGCTCAAGCCCGATGGACTTGTAGCTGACGATAGCTTCCTCGGCCTTGGCGGCAGAGGATGACAGGATCGACAGGACGAGAGCCAGGCACGCGTATTTCATCGTCATGTCGATCCACTCCCCGCTTCGTCTACTTGTTGATCGGCGATTCCGGATCGAACAGGAAGGCGACGATATCCTTGATCTGTTGTTCGCTCAGCACCTTGTTGACGCCGAAGCGCGGCATGTTCGAGCAGGCGAGGATGGCCTGGGAATCATAAACCTTGGTGTAGGCGTTCTTGATTTCCGCTGGATCGTATTTGCGATCGCGGCCGTAATTGGTCAGGCTCGGCCCAAGCGTGCCGTAGCTGACTTCCTTCTGCTCCATCTGGTGACAGGCATAGCAATTGCCGCCCGCAATAGTACCAGGCGGATCGGAGAACTGACCCCCGCGGCCGTTATTGGCGATCTTCGCGCCTTCCTTCCAGTTACCGAGGAATTTGCCATCGGCGGGATACACCACACGCGCCAGTTCGCGTTTGGTGATCTTGTCGGCTTCGGCGCCCGGCACATCGTTATGGAAGGCGTTGCAGGTTTTCAGCGTTTCATCGGGCTCGATCCGCGCCTGCCATTCCGGCGGCGCCTTGCCGAACGTCGATTTGATATAGGCATCGACCAGCGCCGGGTCCGGTGCCTTGGCGGCGGTCTGCGCAGATGCGGCTGTGGTGAAGGTACCGGCGATCACGAGCGCGGCGAGTGTCAAAGCGCGTTTCATCTCGTGTCTCCCTTATCGCTTGATCGACGGGACGTTGATTTCGCCGGCCGCCGCTTGTTTTTGCAGGAAAGAGGTGAGGGCGGTGAGCGCATCCGAGCCGTATTCCGGAACGGGCCAGCGCTGCTGACGGAAGCAATCCCACAGCCGATGTTGC
>JAPLPC010000365.1 GCA_026400425.1 Hyphomicrobiales bacterium
CAGCTTGAACCGGCCGGCATCATGCACGGCGCCGTGTCCGAACGGCGCTGCCGCCATGCGGATGCCGAGCGTTCTCAGCATGGTGTCATGGGCGACCCGGCCGAGCAGCACGATGGCGCGCAGATTCGGCATCTCGGCCATGGTGGCGATCAGAAATGGCCGGCAGGTGGTGATTTCCACCGGCAACGGCTTGTTCTGCGGCGGCACGCAACGCACTGCATTGGTGATGCGGCTGTTGGTCAGCGTCAGCCCATCATCCGGCCGCGCCTGAAAGGTACCGGTCGCAAAGCCGAAATGGAGCAGGGTGTCGTAAAGCAGGTCTCCGGCAAAATCGCCGGTGAACGGGCGTCCCGTGCGGTTGGCTCCCTGAGCGCCCGGCGCCAGGCCGACGATCAGCAGCTGCGCGTCGGCTCCGCCGAATGAGGGCACCGGCGCATTGAAGCCATCGGGCTCGCGGGCGCGCAGGGACATCCGGTAATCGACCAGACGCGGACAGAGCGGGCAATCACGGCCCGGGTCGGTCGCAGTGCCAGCGGAGATCGTGGTCGCGACCACCGCTGGCTGTTGTCGGCTCAGTTGAGTCCTGGTCTTCACGGCTTCAAGGTTTCATTGGTCGGAATCTCAACCAATCCGTAGCTCCAGCAGCCGATATCTTCAACTGCCCTCGTCTTCGAATTCGTCGTCACCTCGGGGCGCTACGCTCACCGAGCGTTGCAGGAATTGCGGCGTCTGGTGCCGCGGCTCGCGCGGAGCAGGGCGCTCGGCTGGGTCGCGGCCGATCTTGTTCTGCAACTCCATCAGATCGGTGAACACATCGGCTTGGCGGCGCAATTCGTCGGCGATCATCGGCGGTTGGCTCGAAATGGTGGAGATCACCGTGACACGGACGCCGCGACGCTGCACCGCTTCCACCAGCGAGCGGAAATCGCCGTCGCCCGAGAACAGCACTATCTGATCGACATGCTCGGCGAGTTCCATGGCAGCGACAGCGAGTTCGATGTCCATGTTGCCCTTCACCTTGCGCCGGCCCGACGCGTCGATGAATTCCTTGGTGGCTTTGGTGACCACCGTGTAGCCGTTGTAATCGAGCCAATCGATCAGCGGACGAATCGAGGAGTATTCCTGATCCTCAATCACCGCGGTGTAATAGAACGCGCGGACCAGGGTCCCGCGGCTTTGAAATTCCTTGAGAAGACGCTTGTAATCGATGTCAAAACCGAGCGTCTTTGCGGTCGCATAGAGATTGGCACCGTCGATAAAGAGCGCGATCTTGTTGGAGGACTGAGACATCAAGTTTTCTCGTAGGTTTTGTTGTTGTGATTGTGGTTTTTGGCGCAGCGAGAACTCGCCGCACATTGGCATCAAGTCGTCATCCGCCTTCTGGCAGATTGGTCCAGCGGTAACACCCGCGCAACTCAAGAGCAGCGGTACAATCTCATCTTTGCCGTTGCAATGAAGCCTTTTAGTGGCCCAAATGATGTCGGAAAGGCCATTATCCCGATAATGCCACCCTCTCATGGACCGATTGCGAAGGGTAACATAGTCCTACCGAGAACGAAACCACCCCGCGGGATTCTAATTTCGTTCTTGCGCTGCGGCGCAAGCCGCTATACTCACCCGGCAACAATCCAATTTTTCGGTCCTTGACCCAACGGAGCGACATTTCATGGCGCGCGTCACCGTAGAAGATTGCATCGACAAGGTCGATAATCGCTTCGATCTGGTCCTGCTGGCGGCCCACCGGGCCCGGATGATTTCGTCGGGTTCACAACTTACGATTGATCGCGACAACGACAAGAACCCAGTCGTCTCGCTGCGCGAGATCGCCGACGAAACCATCTCGCCGGAAGACCTCCGCGAGGAGCTGGTGCATTCGCTGCAGAAGTTCGTCGAAGTCGACGAGCCGGAAGGCGATACAGTTCCGCTGATCGGCTCCGCCGGCGCCAGCGTCGATGCCGACGACACCGAAGTTGCGGTCGAGCGGATGACCGAAGAAGAGTTGCTGAAGGGCCTCGAAGGCCTCGCGCCGCCGGAAGAACAGCCGGAAGAGGACGAATAAGCACATTCGTCCTCACTCTTGATCACAGAGTTGCACAAAGGCCCGGACCTCAAGGTCCGGGCCTTTGCATTTGGATGCCTTTTCAGGGCAAATTATCGTCAGTGTCCGAGCTCATCAGCGACTCGGCGGAATTGAGGATGGGTATGGCGACGTCGGGCCGTCCGACACGGCAGATGCAGGCCGCAAACGATCTGAGTGACGTCTCACTGGCACGCGTGGAGGGATCCCCTGAGCCGGCAAAGCCGGCCGATGCTCCGCCCACCAATGCAACCCGGACTGGCAGAAGCGGGCGAAGCGCTCGCGGCCGGATGATGCGTCAATACGATCTGGTCGAGCGTGTCCGCGCCTATAATCCCAATACCGACGAGGACCTGCTCAACCGGGCCTATGTCTACGCCATGGTCGCGCATGGCGAGCAGACCCGCGCATCAGGCGATCCGTATTTCACGCACCCGCTCGAAGTCGCCGCCATTCTCACCGATCTCAAGCTGGACGATGCGACCATCGTCGCGGCGCTGCTGCATGACACGATCGAAGACACCGAAGCGACGCGTGCCGAGATCGACAAGCTGTTCGGTCCGGATATCGGCGTGCTGGTCGAGGGGCTGACCAAGCTCAAGCGACTCGAGCTGGTCTCGCGCGAAGCCAAGCAGGCCGAGAACCTTCGAAAGCTGCTGCTCGCGATCGCCGATGACGTGCGCGTGTTGCTCATCAAGCTCGCCGATCGTCTGCACAATATGCGGACGATGGAATTCATGCCGCCGGCCTCGCGGCGTCGCATTGCCGAAGAGACGCTGGACATCTATGCGCCGCTCGCTGGCCGCATGGGTATGCAGGCGATGCGCGAGGAGTTGGAGGAGCTGTCCTTCAAGGTGCTCGACCCTGACGCGCATCTCGTCGTGATGCAGCGGCTCGATACGCTGACCGAGCGCAACCGCGACCTGATCGGCATGATCGAAACGCATCTGTCGAGCAAACTGCAGAAGAGCGGCATCAAGGCGCGCGTCAGCGGCCGCCGCAAGAAGCCGTTTTCGATCTGGACCAAGATGAAACGCAAGTCGGTCGGCTTCGAACAGCTGTCCGACATCTACGGATTCCGCATCGTCATCGACGATCTCGAATCCTGCTATCGCGCGCTCGGTGTCGTGCATACGACATGGCCGGTCGTGCCCGGCCGCTTCAAGGACTACATTTCGACGCCGAAGCAGAACGACTATCGCTCGCTGCACACCACGGTGATCGGTCCCGGCAATCAGCGCGTCGAATTGCAGATCCGCACTGAAGAGATGAACCGGATCGCCGAATACGGCATTGCCGCGCATGCCTTCTACAAGGAAGGCGCGGGGTCGCCGAACGAGCGGCTGAAGCGCGAGTCCAACGCCTTCGCCTGGCTGCGTCACACCATCGGCATTCTGTCCGAAAGTACCAATCCGGAGGAGTTTCTGGAGCATACCAAGCTCGAACTGTTCCACGATCAGGTGTTCTGCTTCACGCCGAAGGGC
>JAPLPC010000042.1 GCA_026400425.1 Hyphomicrobiales bacterium
TTCCTGCCCTCGCGCTGGCTCTTGGACCTACTGCATCGATCGCCCGATACGCGCGGTCATCACTACTTGACATCCTGCTTGTCACCGTCCCGATGAACCCGCATGATGCGGACACGACCCTTGCCGTAGCGGTTCTTGATGAGCGGCACGAACGACCTCCGTTGTTGACGGGTGACGGGGACAGCCCCGGCCACGACGCGTTCCGATATTTCATTACGAGCAACCTTCGTGCCGCGGGTCAAGCCGCGCCTTGCGAACAACACCCGATCTGGCACGCCGTTTGTATCTGACGACCATAATGCCATCGTTTTTCATGATGTAATTGGGGGCAGATCAATGACGACCCAAGCCATTCCAGGTGAAGCTAATCCCGGTGCAGCCAATCCAGCTGTCCATCCCGTCGATGAAGTTCTGCCTGCCCCGCGCCTGGTCGCGCTCGGCCTGCAGCATGTGCTGGTGATGTATGCCGGCGCCGTCGCGGTGCCGCTGATCATCGGCCGCGCGCTCAAACTGCCGCCGCAGGACGTTGCTTTCCTGATCTCCGCCGACCTCTTCGCCTGCGGCATCGCCACGTTGGTGCAATGCCTCGGCTTTCCCGGTGTCGGCATCAGGCTGCCGGTCATGATGGGCGTCACCTTCGCCTCGGTCGGCCCGATGCTGTCGATGGCGGCGGCGCCGGATATCGGGCTGCTCGGCATCTATGGTTCGGTCATCGCTGCCGGAATCTTCAGCATCGTTGTCGCGCCTTTCATCAGCCGGCTGCTGCCGCTGTTTCCGCCCGTAGTCACCGGGACCATCATCATGGTGATCGGCATCTCGCTGATGCGCGTCGGCATCAATTGGGCGGGTGGCGGACTACCCACTCTGACGAAGGTGGTCGATGGCGTGCCCGGCGCCTTCCCCAACCCGGCCTATGGCCAGGCCCAGGGGCTCGGCATCGCTTTGTTCGTGCTGCTGGTGATCCTCGCCTTGATCAAATGGGGCAAGGGGTTTCTCGCCAATGTCTCGGTGTTGCTCGGCATCGTCGCCGGCGCCGTGCTCGCCAGCGCGCTCGGCGTGATGCATTTCGAGAAGGTGGCCGCTGCGCCGTGGGCGGATATCGTGCTGCCGTTTCATTTCGGCATGCCGCAATTCCATCTGGTGCCCATCGTCACCATGTGCATCGTCATGGTGGTGGTGATGATCGAGTCGCTCGGCATGTTCCTGGCACTCGGCGATCTCACCGGCAAGACCATCGACCGCGACGCGCTGACCAGAGGCCTGCGCGCCGATGGCGTCGGCACGCTGATCGGCGGCATCTTCAACACCTTCCCCTATACGTCGTTCTCGCAGAATGTCGGCCTGGTCGGCGTCACCGGCGTGCGCTCGCGCTGGGTCACCGTGGCCGGCGGCGTCATCATGCTGCTGCTCGGGCTGCTGCCAAAGATGGCGGCGCTGGTCGAGGCCGTCCCGCTCGTCGTGCTCGGCGGCGCCGGTCTGGTGATGTTCGGCATGGTCGCCGCCACCGGCGCGCGTATTCTGACGAATGTGGATTTCAAGACCAACAACTACAATCTCTTCATCGTCGCCATCTCGGTTGGCTTCGGCATGATCCCGCTGGTGGCGCCGAATTTCTTTAAGGCCCTGCCGCACGATCTGCATCCGCTGCTGGAGTCCGGCATTCTGCTATCGGCACTGGTGGCCGTGGTGCTGAATGCCTTCTTCAACGGCGTGGGCAGCGCCGAGACAGCCCAAACGGAAGCCGCCGGCGCAGCGGCTGCAGCGACGCATTGATAGTTAACCTCTCCCCGCGTGCAGGGAGAGGGAAACTAACTCCCCCGATACGTTCCGTAGCTCCACGGCGTCACCAGCAAGGGCACGTGCAGATGCCCCTCCGGTTCATAGACCGAAAACCGCAGCGGGATGTCGTCCAGAAACGGCGGATCGGACAGCGGCACGTCGCGCGCGGCGAAATAGGCGCCGACCTTGAAGGTGAGCTCGTAGCGCCCGATCGGCACCGGGCGGCCGCCGATCAGCGGCGCATCGGTGCGGCCATCGTGATTGGTGACGGCCCGCGCGATGACGCGGCGCTCGCCCAGCCTCGACAACTCCACCAGCTCGACGGCGATCCCTTCGGCCGGCCGGCCGCCATGGGTATCGAGCACATGGGTGGAGAGCCGGCCATGCACCTTGAGCGGAAGGTCGCCCTTGACCAGCAAATCCATGCGCAGCGCCGCGATCCTGCAGATCTCGGCGATCGCCACCGCCACTTCCGCCGCCGGCTCGTTCGGCAGGCGCTTCTCGAAATCGGCGAGGATGGAATCCTTGGTGTGACGGCGCACGCAAACGATATAGGGAAATCCAAATTTTTCGCGGTAAGCGCTGTTGACGCGATCGAAGGCCGCATATTCAGCCTCCGACAAGCGATCGAGCCCGGCGCTGGTCTGCTCGGCATTGGACTCGGCCGTCAGCAGATCGCCGCGCATGGTCTTGTCGGCGAGATCGGGATGCGCCTTGATCAGCGCCAGGCGCTGCCCCGCCGCCGCCGTCTCCACCACCTGGCGCATCGCCGCGAATAAATCTCCGACGCCGGCGAACGGCCGCCGATCGGCTGCGGCGTCCGCGATCCACGGCGAATATTCGAAGATGTTCGCCAGCGCCGCGACGAAGTCGGCCTTGCTGCATGTATTCAGGGTCGCGAGCGATATCTCGGTCATGAACGAACTGCCCCCGCTTCGTTGTCACCCAACCGCACGCGCATCCGCGGCCAGATGTGTGAGATGCGCATGCCAGTGCTCGGCAATCGCCAATCGCGTCGGCACCCAGACTTTGTCATGGCTGGTGATGTAATCGAGAAACCGCATCAGCGACGCGGCGCGGCCGGGGCGACCGACCAGCCGGCAATGCAGCCCCACCGTCATCATCTTCGGCGACGTCGCGCCCTCGGCATACAGCACGTCGAAGGCGTCCTTCAGATAGGAGAAAAACTGCTCGCCATTGCTGAAACCCTGCGGATTGGTGAAGCGCATGTCGTTGGCGTCAAGCGTGTAGGGAATGATCAGCTGCGGCTCGCGCGGCCCCTTGATCCAGTACGGCAGATCGTCGGCATAGCTGTCGCTGAGATATTTGAAGCCACCGGTTTCCATCAACAGCCGGATCGTGTTGATCGAGCTGCGGCCGGTGTACCAGCCGGTCGGCCGCGCGCCGGTCGCTTCGGTATGGACGCGGATCGCCTCGTTGATCTCGTGGCGCTCCTCGGGCTCGGACATGTCCTTGTGCTCGATCCATTTCAGGCTGTGGCTGGCGATGTCCCAGCCGCTCTCCTGCATGGCGGCAACGATCTCGGGATTGCGCTGCAGGGCAGTAGCGATGCCGAACACCGTGGTCGGCAACCTGCGTTCACCGAACATCCGCCACAGCCGCCAGAAGCCGGCACGCGAGCCGTATTCGAACATCGATTCGATATTGGCATGGCGCTGGCCCGGCCACGGCTGCGCACCCAGCACGTCGGACAGAAAGGCTTCCGAAGCGCGGTCGCCGTGCAGGATATTGTTCTCGCCGCCCTCTTCGAAATTGACGACGAACTGCACGGCCACGCGCGCACCGCCCGGCCATTGCGGATCGGGCGGAGTGCGGCCGTAGCCGCGAAGGTCGCGGGGATAATCGGCGCTCATCACACCAGCTCGATGCGGACTTTCTGCGCGCCCTTCCACAGCACCGTCTTTCCCATCTCTTTCAGCTTGTCGAGATTGGAGGTGATGGTGATGAAATGGTTGCCGGCGAGCTGGCCCATCTTGCTGGCGAAATGCACGCCGCTATAGGCCAGCAGAATCTCGGTCTCGCTGATGCCGCCGGGATACAGGATCATGTGGCCGGGTGCCGGGAAGCTCGTGTGGTTTTCATAGTCGACGCCAAAATCGAGATCGCCCAGCGGCATCCACACGCCCTCGCCGCTCCAGCGCACATGGATCGCCTGACTCTCGAACGGCATCGCCTTCTTGAAGGCGGCGACGGTTTTCGGCGCATCCTCTTCCTCGAACCTGGCATGGAAGGTGAAGTCGCCGATATGGACTTTGAGCTGGCTCATGCGGAAATGTCTCGCGTGTCGGAAGTGATGAAGCCGCCAGTGTGCAGGTGCGCTGCGAAGAAGCAAGGGTGGAGCGTATCTCTGCCTCTCGTGCTTGCTCCCCGTGTCGTTGCCCGACTTGATCGGGCAATCCAGTCGACACTGCCGTGTCGGATCAAGCCGCTCGGCCGGCGTTGACTGGATCGCCCGCTTTCGCGGGCGGTGACAGAAAGAACTAACTTGTTCTTATTTTGTTCTTGACAAAATTCCCATCTTCGACATGATCCGTCCCGTCTTGTTCGCGAGGGGATGCTTCTCGAGGGCGTCTTTGGAAGTAGGACAAGATGCGGTGCCCGCGGCCTTGCCTCGCAAGCAGGACTCGGGAGGCCGGGGGCCACCGTCACTCCCCATTACGAGGGAGAGCCGATAGTTCGGCTGCGACGCACAGGTGAACGACGGAGAAATCCGTCGGGATCAACGGGACCGAACCCCTTGCTCAGCGAGGCCGTAGGAAACGTGCCGGTGCCAGACAGAACGGTCCTCCAGCCATAAGTCCCGCGGTGGCACGCCGTCAGGCGTTGCGTGGTCGCAGTTTTGCTGGCGATCCAGCAGAACGGACTACGTCAAGTCCCACCAATCGCGCCGGACGGCGTGCCACCTCCCCTCATGTCTCGAGGGGAGAACTGCTCACACCTCGGACGCCATGGGCGCCGCGAGATGGCGGATTCATGTTTTCAGGGAATGACGTGTTTGAGAAAGTGCCGTGGCTGTTTGACATGTTGAACAGGAAGTCACGCACTAAGGCCGCGACGCGCCGAGCGTCATGCCCCCTCCCCCAAGCCGCGCAGCGGCGCGTGGGAGGGCCGGGGCCGCGCCGCGGCGAAGCTCGAAGAGCGAAGCCGGGTGGGGCGCCCCACGTGACGTCGAGCGTGGGGAGAGACCCCACCCGTCTCGCCGGCTTCGCCGTCGATCCACCCTCCCCATTCGCTGCGCTCCGGGGAGGGAAAGCGCCTCACCGCTCGTCGCTCAGCGGCGGCCGGAAGGTCAGCGGCTGTTCGGTCGCGCGCGTGCGGGCACGTTGCACTGCCTCGGCAAAATCCTGCGCGTCGAACCACGGCAGCTCGCGCAAGGACGCGTCGAGATCGTCACGCCAGATCTGCGAGACGTCGATATCGAATTTCATATTGTGCTTCTTGCTGACGGCCTGCACACCGTAACCGGTGACAGCCCATTGCCGACCGAGCCAGAACACATCGCGATGTAGTACCACGCCCCTTACGCCTACTTTCCCCAACACATCATCTACAGACGACGGCGGCCCCGGCTCCATGGAGCGAGGCCGATTTTATCATTTAGAATTCCGGAACACCCTGTATCCGGAACAGCGCACCGCTGATGCCGTAATGAATCGCGCTGCGACCGTCCCGCGACTAGATGCTGCCACCCTGGCGCGGCTGTCGCTGCGACTGCTGCGCCTTCTGAGCGCGCTCGGCATCGGCCTTGTTTGCCTCGTGACGCCCGATCACGCAACCCGCAACAACGCCGACCTTGCCATGCCCTGCGTAATGACCGGCGATGCCGCCGATGATCGCGCCTTTGATGCAGCCCTTGGCTTCAGCGCGTCACCGACGACAAGGCAAGAGCGATTGCGGCCCTGCAAAGCAGCAATTTTCTCATCGGACATCTCCACCATCAGACCGCCCGGTAATCCAACATCCCACGTCTTTGTTCCCATGTCGAAACGCGCACCGCTCGCAACGGCAATCCGATTCATGCCATAGATGCCGCAAATCAAAAGGGACGAACGCCAGATGCCAGCACCCAAGCCGCCTGCTTTCGAAACGCTGAGCCTGCATGCCGGCCAGCATCCCGATCCCGTCACCGGATCGCGCGCGATGCCGATCCACCAGACCACGTCCTTCGTGTTTCAGGACACCGATCACGCAGCGGCGTTGTTCAACCTCGAACGCGCCGGGCATATCTACACGCGCATTTCCAATCCCACGATTGCAGTGCTCGAGGAACGCCTGGCCGCATTGGAGAACGGCGTCGGCGCCATCTGCACGGCGTCGGGCATGGCGGCGCTGCATCTCGCCATCACCACGATCCTCGATGCCGGCGATCACATCGTGGCGTCGTCGTCGCTTTATGGCGGCACCATCAATCTGCTCGCGCACACGCTGCCGCGCTTCGGCATCACCACCACATTCATCAAGCCGCGCGATCTCGCTGCGTTCAAGGCGGCGATCAAGCCGAACACGAAGCTCGTGATCGGCGAGACCATCGGCAATCCCGGTCTCGAAGTGCTGGACATCCCCGCGGTGGCCGACATTGCCCATGCCGCGAAAATTCCGCTGCTGATCGACAACACGTTTGCCACGCCTTATCTGTCCAAGCCGCTCGATCTCGGCGCCGACATCGTGATGAACTCGACGACGAAATGGATCGGCGGTCACGGCATCGCCATTGGCGGCGTCATCGTCGATGGCGGACGGTTCGACTGGCGCGGCTCCGGCAAATTCCCGCAACTCACGGAACCCTATGCCGGCTATCACGGCATCGTCTTCGACGAGCAGTTCGGCACCGCCGCTTTCATCATGCGCGCCCGCACCGAAGGGCTGCGCGATTTCGGCGCCTGCCTGTCGCCAATGAATGCGTTCCAGTTGCTGCAGGGCGTCGAGACGCTCGGCATCCGCATGGAGCGTCATGTCGCCAATACCAGCGCGGTGCTGGCGGCGCTCACCGCCAACAAGGCCGTCGATTGGATGCTGCATCCCTCGCTGGAGCATCATCCCGATCACGCGCTGGCGAAAACACTGCTGCCGCGCGGCGCCGGCTCGATCGTCTCCTTCGGCATCAAAGGTGGTCGTGCCGCCGGCCGCAAATTCATCGAAGCCCTGAAACTCACCAGCCATCTCGCCAATGTCGGCGACGCCAAGACACTGGTGATCCATCCGGCCTCGACGACGCATCAGCAGATGGATGCCGAGCAGTTGAAGGCCGCCGGCATCGGCGAGGAGCTGATCCGGCTCTCGGTGGGCATCGAGGCCGCCGAAGATATCGTGGACGATCTCGCGCAGGCGCTGCGCATGTCGCAGAAGGGTTGAGCCGATGCAGATCACGGTCAATGGTCACGCCACCTTCGTCGCCACTGGCGGTCGCGCCTTCGATCCGTCATTGCCGGTGGTGGTGCTGCTGCACGGTGCCGGCTTCGACAGTTCCACCTGGGCATTGCATACGCGCTGGTTCGCGCATCACGGCCATGCGGTGCTGGCGCCGGATTTGCCGGGCCATGGTCGCAGCGCCGGCGAAGCGCTCACCACCATCGCCGATCTCGCCGACTGGACCGCAGCGCTGATCATCGCAGCCGGCGCCAGCAGCGCACGCCTGATCGGCCATTCCATGGGCTCGCTGATCGCGCTGGAAACCGCAGCGCGCCATCCCGCGATGGTTACACGTCTGGATCTGCTCGGCCCGGCTGCCACGATGACGGTGGGCCCCGATCTCTTGAAGGACGCCGAAGCCAATCAACACTCGGCCATCGACATGGTGTCGATCTGGGGCCTCGGCATGCGCGCCGAACTCGGCGGCAGCCTCGCGCCCGGCCTGTGGATGCATGCGGGTGCGCAGCGCGTGCTGGAGGCAACCAGGCCCGGCGTGCTGCATACCGATCTCAATGCCTGCAACGCCTATCAGAATGCCCTCGCCGCGGCGGCGCAGCTCGCAATCCCGGTGACGCTGATTCTCGGCGAGCGGGACATGATGACCCCGGCGAAATCCGGCAAGGCGCTGGCGGCCGCGATTGCCGGCTCACGCACCGTGGTGCTGCCCGCGACCGGACATATGATGATGGTGGAAAGGCCGGACGAGGTACTCGCGGCCTTGCGCGCATAGAACCGATCAAAGCCGTTGCACAGCCCGGCGTGCTGTGCAATTGAAGTTCCGTCATCGGTGCCTCCGCGAGGAGGTGAAACGGGAATGCGGTGTGGGGAGAACTCCCCTGATGCCGCAGCTGCCCCCGCAACTGTAAGCAGTTAGTCCAGATCCTGAAAGCCACTGAGCATTGCTCGGGAAGGCGGATCCGGAAAGCGCTGTGAGCCAGGAGACCGGCCGAGGACATGTATCATCTCGTTCGACGGTGGGTCGACGGTAAGGGAAAGTCATGTCTATCCGAATGATCGCTGCCGGTAGCGCAGCGATGCTGGCCGTGTCCGCAAACGCGGCGCAGGCGCAATCCAACACACAAGAACTATCCGAAGTCGTCGTCACCGCCAGCCGCGCGCCGGAGCCGCTCAGCGCAACCGGCAGCGCGATCAGCGTCGTCTCCGGCGAGACCATCGCGACATCCAATCCCGGCTCGCTGGTGGATGCGTTGCGCAGCGTCCCCGGCATCGACGTGATTGAGAATGGCGGTCCTGGCGGCACGGCGAATGTGCGCATGCGCGGTGCCAATACCGGCCAGACGCTGGTGATGATCGACGGCATCCGCGTCAACGATCCGACGGCCGCATCCGGCGATTTTGAATTCGCCATGTTCGCTCCATCGGCCATTGATCGCATTGAAGTGCTGCGCGGCCCGCAAAGCGCGCTGTATGGCTCCGATGCCATGGGCGGCGTGATCAATATCATCACCAAGAAAGGCGGCGGCCCGGCGCAATTCAACGTCCGTACCGAAGCCGGCAGCTACGGCACCGTGACGACGCAAGGCTCAATGGTCGGCAGCAACGGGCCATGGTCCTACGCCTTCACGGCCGGCGGCCAGCACTCCAACGGCTTCTCTCGTTATGGCTACCGTATTCCATCCATCGAGGCGAAAAATCCAAATCTCGAAAGCGATGGCTTTGACCGGATCGGCGGCTCCGGACGGATCGCCTATGACGCTGGCGAAGGCATCCGCCTCGAAGCCGGTACGGTCCAATCCTTCACGCGCGCGCCCTATGACTCGGCGAGCGCAGACACGGCATCATCCGCCGATCGCCTGTTGCAGACCATCTATGGCCGTGTCGGCATCGACTCATTTGGCGGCGTGCTCACGCATAATGTCACGGTCTCGAATACGCATACGGAGCGTTCGTTCAGCCAGGCCAACTATCCCGTCTATTCGCGGCCCCGAAATGCAACCCTGAGCGTGTCCGATTCCTGGGGCGACAGTCTCGGTGCAGAATATCAAGCCAATCTCAAGCTCGGCACGTTCGGCACGCTGGTTTATGGCGCAAAGACGCAGACCGAAACGGCACAGACCTTCAACACCAATATCCTACCGATTGTTGGCCTGATGACACCTGTGCTTTCGAAGCGTCAGGACACCAATTCGGCCTTCGCGCTGTGGTCGGTTCCGATCGGCGAACGGCTCTCCGTCACGCTCGGCGGTCGCGTTGACGATGTCGTCGATGTCGCACGCTTCGAAAACTCTACGATCCGCTTTACGGCACCCGTGGCCTCTCGCCCGAAACCAGTTTTGGCTACGACGCAGGCATCGACCAAAGCCTGTTCAATGGTCGCGTGCTGCTGTCGATCACCGGCTTTTCCAACGACTTCAGCAACCTGATCAACTTCATCACGCCCGGCGCAGGATCGCCGCTGTGCGGTATCAGCCAGACGTCAGGCTGCTACAACAATGTCGCGCGCGCGCAAACCAGCGGCCTTGAACTCGGTGCGAACATCGACATCATGCCGGGCCTGGTGAAGCTCAACGCAGCCTATACCTATCTGGAGGCGACCGATCTCGACACGGGCTTCACGCTTTCGCGTCGCCCAAAGAACTTCGCGCGGTTCGCAGTGACCATCACGCCGAACGATCGCTGGTTGATCGAGCCGCGCATCACCACGGTGTCGAAGCGCTACAACAACGCCAACGAGACCGGACAGGTCGATGCCTATACCCGCGTCGATCTCTATAGCGAGTACAGACTCGATGCCAATTGGAAGGTATTCGCACGCGGTGAAAACATCCTCAACGAGCGCTATCAGGAAGTATTGAACTACGGGACGACCGGTCCAGCACTTTACGCGGGTTTCAACGCCACATGGTAACCGCACGACCAGCAGCACGGCGATATGCATTGGCCACCTCGGCGCTTGCGGTGCTGGTGATCGCCTTGCTGCTGGCGTCGCTGGGCATCGGACCGGTTCGGCTGCCGCCGCTGACGGTGCTTCACGCGCTGTTCGGCGGCGCCAGTGACGTGCAGCAGATCCCGGTGCCGCGCTGCAAGGCTTGCTGCGCAATCCGCTCGCCTCGCCGTCGTTGTTCGGCGCACCGCAATCGGCGGCATTCGGCGCGGTGCTGATGATCTCGCTCGGCCTCGCCGACGTACGCTCATGGGCGTTGCCGGTTGCCGGCATCACCATGGCCTTCGCGTCCGTCTTCGTGCTGCTCATCATCGCCGGCCGCAATGCCGGATTGCTGTTGCTGATTCTCGCAGGTCTTGCGATTTCCAGTCTGGCAGGCGCTGCGACGGCTTTGGTGATGAACCTGTCGCCCAACCCGTTCGCCGCGCTCGAAATCGCATTCTGGCTGCTCGGATCGCTGGAAGACCGCAGCTTCCGCCACGTCACGCTTGCGCTGCCCTTCATCATCGCCGGCGCCGTCATCCTGATGAGCCAGCGCTCCGCCTTCCGGGCGCTCAGCCTCGGCGAGGAAACCGCGCAGAGCCTCGGCGTCAATGTTGCGCGGCTGCGCCTGCTCGTTATTCTCGGTGTCGCCCTCGGCGTCGGCGGCGCAGTCGCCGTCGCGGGCACCATCGGATTCATCGGCCTCGTCGCCCCGCATCTGATGCGCCCGCTCGTCGGGCACGATCCAGCGCGACTTCTGGTGCCGAGCGCGCTCGCCGGCGCAGCGCTGCTGCTCGCCGCCGATATCGCGGTCCGCATCATCCCTGCAACCACCGACATCAAGGTCGGCGTGCTCACCTCGATCATCGGTGTGCCGTTCTTCCTGTATCTCATCATGCGCGAGCGCCGCGCCCTCGGCGGAGGCATCGCATGAGCGACGCGCATCTGCTCGTAGCGAACAACCTCAACGTCACGCTGTCCGACCGCCGCGTGCTGCAGGACGTCTCGCTGTCACTCACCCGAGGACATCTCGTCGCTCTGGTCGGCCCGAACGGAGCCGGCAAGACGACGCTGCTGCGCGCGCTTGCCGGCCTGCAACCATCGACCGGCCATATCGCTGTCGACGGCACGGCCTTGGCTGCCTTGTCGCTGCGCGAACGCGCCAAGCGTTTCGGCTATCTGCCGCAAGGCCATCTCGTGCACTGGCCGCTGGTGGCCAAGGATGTCGTTGCGCTCGGCCGCTATCCGCATGGCGGCATCGATCCGGCCCGGCTTGCGCCTGCAGACCAAGCTGCGGTCCGACGCGCCATGGAAGCAACCGATACGATCGGCTTTGCAGATCGAAGTGTCACCGAACTGTCCGGTGGCGAGCGCAGCCGCGTGGCGCTTGCGCGCGTGCTCGCCGTCGAAGCGCCGATCGTGCTCGCCGATGAACCCACCGCCTCGCTCGATCCGCGCTATCAACTCGACGTCATGACCAACCTGCGCCGCGCCGCCGATCAGGGCGTGCTGGTGATCGTCGTCACCCATGACCTCGGTCTTGCCGCGCGCTTCGCCGATACGGTGCTGGTGATGTCGGATGGTCGTCTGGTCGCGCAGGCCAAACCGCAAGAAGCGCTATCCGATGCGATCCTCGCCGACGTCTTTCGTGTCGGCGCCTACCGGGCCGTGCATCGGGACGAAACCGTGATCCTGCCATGGGCGGGAGTGTAGCGATGCGGTTATGGCGCCAGCGCGGCCGTGAGACGGGCCAGAGCCTCAGCGTCATGGGGCAGCCCGAACCGCAGCAGATCTCTCGACCAATCGAAACTGCGGCTCCAGATCCGCTGTTGCGCGAGCCTGCGGTGCAAGGCGGAGGCCTGCGGATGCCGCGCCAGCCGATACAGAGAGGTGCCGCCGATCACCTCGAACCCGGCATCGCGCAACACGCCGTCGAGCTTGATCGCCTGCGCTGCGAGCCGCACGCGCGTCTGCATCGCCCAGGGCGCATCGGCGAGTGCTTTGGTGCCGACATGCAGAGCCGGTCCGGACACGGCCCACGGACCGATCACGGCATGGATGCGGTTGGCGAGAGCTGGTGTCGTGATCGCGAAGCCGAGCCGGATGCCGGCAAGGCCATAGAACTTGCCGAACGAACGCAGAGTGACGATCGGCAGCTTGCCGCAGGAAGCGACCACGCTGATGCCGGCTTCGACATCGGCGAATGCTTCATCGACGACGAGCCAACCGCCGCGCCGCTGCAGCAATGCTGCGACTTCCACGAGCCTCTGCGGAACGACGATGCGGCCATCCGGATTGTTGGGATTGACGATGACCGCATGCGTCGCATGCGCCGGCAGCTCGGCGATATCGCCGATCGCCGCGATGGAATGCCCCGCATCGCTCCAGGCGGCGGAATGCTCGTTATAGGTCGGGCCGACGATCGCCACGACGCCATCGGCAGCGAGCCGCGGCAGCAACTGGATCAGCGCCTGAGTGCCGGCAGTTGCGACGATGCCGGCGCCATCGGGCACGCGATAGGCGGCGCGCGCCGCGGCGAGCAGCGCCTGCTCGTCGACGCGCGCGGGCAGACGCTGCCAGGCGCTATCCGGCAGGTTGCGGATCGGCCACGGCCATGGATTGATGCCGGTGGACAGATCCAGCCATTGGTCCGCCGCGCCGCCGAACTCGGCCATCGCCTGGGTGAGATCGCCACCATGTTTCATCCATTGGTCATGCCATCATATGGCGCCAAGCGCGAGAGGGTTTGCGCGGTCTTGCTTGCCGCTTTCGCGCTGCTTGCTGCGGGTCCCCTGAAGGCCGCCGAACAGCCGCGCTTCGCGTCGATCAATCTCTGCACGGATCAATTGCTGGTCACGCTCGCGGATCCCGCGCAGATCCTCGGTCTCAGCCCGTTCGCACGCGATCCGTTCCGGTCGTGGGACAAGGACAAGGCGGCGCAGTTTCGCCTGCTCTCGGGCGAGGCGGAAGACGTCCTCGCTTTGCAGCCGGATGCGGTTGTCGCCGGTCGTTTCACCAAACGCGCGACGCGCGAATTGCTGAAAGACAAAGGCTTGAAGGTCGTCGAATTCGAGCCGGCGCGTTCGCTCGACGATGTCCGCAAGCAGCTGCGCCAGATGGGCGCGCTGGTGAAACATTCCGATCGCGCCGAGGCGGAGATCGCGAAGCTCGATGCCGCGATCGGCGATCCCGACTCGCTGTGGCGCCGCGCGCCGCATCCGGTGGTGTGGATCGGCAACGGCATCGGCTGGCTGGAGCGGCGACTCAATCGCGACACCTGGTCGAGGCAGCGCCGCAAACTGGCCGGTGTCGTCACCATCGTGCTCCTCGTCGCGATAGCACTCCTGATCGGTGCCTTGCTCACGGACCTCCTGCACGGCCACTGGGTCGGGTTCATCGTCGAAGCGCTCATCGCCTCAGTCCTGATCGCACAGCGCAGCCTGTATCAACACGTCGCGCGGGTGCATCGCGCCTTTGCGGAAGGCGGATTGCCCGCCGCGCGCGAAGCTGTCGCAATGATCGTAGGCCGCGATCCCGAGCGCCTCGATGAGGCCGG
>JAPLPC010000109.1 GCA_026400425.1 Hyphomicrobiales bacterium
AGCGCGTTGAGCAGGCGGCGCCGCTCGTCAAGCTCGCGCGCCTTTCCGTGCTATGGGCCGAGATCGCCATTCCGGCCTCCAACATCAGTGCGATCCGGCCAGGCGCGCGGGTTGAGATCGACGGCTATGCCGTGCCGGGTAAGGTCATCCTGGTGTCCGAAACGACGGACGCCGCGACCCAGACCGTCCTGGTGCGCGCCGAGGTGCCGAATTCCGGCGAATTGCGGCCGGGGCAGACCGCCGCAGCGCGGATCGGCTTCATCTCAGTCGGTGAAAGCGCTTGGGAAATCCCCTACAGCGCGCTGGTCCGGCGCGGCGACAGGGCGTCGGTCTTCGTAGCGATCGACGGCGGCTTCCGAGTGCTGCCGGTGACGCTGATTGCCGAGGACCAGGATCACGTCGTGATTTCGGGCGCGATCTCCGACAAGGACGAGGTCGCCGTCAGCAGTACTTCGGCATTGCGCGGCATCCTGCTTCGGCTCGGGGCTGGCGAGTAATGCTTCAGCGTCTGGTTGCTTTCGCCCTATCGCAGCGCCTGTTCGTCGCATTGAGCGTGCTGATGCTGGTCGGCGCCGGCGTCGTGCTGCTCCCGACGCTACCGATCGATGCCTTCCCGGACGTCTCGCCGGTCCAGGTCAAGGTCATCATGAAAGCGCCCGGCCTGACGCCGGAGGAGGTCGAGCAACGGATCACGGTCCCGATCGAGCTCGAACTGCTGGGATTGCCAAACAAGAAGATCCTCCGCGCCACGACCAAGTATGCCCTGGCCGACATCACCGTCGATTTCGAGGACGGCACCGACATCTACTGGGCGCGCAACCAGGTCTCCGAGCGCCTGGCCAACATCACGCGTGACCTGCCCGAAGGCGTGACCGGCGGCCTCGCTCCGATCACCAGCCCGCTGGGCGAAATGTTCATGTTCACCATCGAAAGCCCCGAGCTATCGTTGGCGGAACGCCGGACACTGCTCGACTGGACCATCCGGCCGGCACTGCGCACGGTGCCCGGCGTTGCCGACGTCAATTCGCTGGGCGGCCATGTCCGAGCGTTCGAGATCGTGCCGCTCAACGAGGCCCTCGCAGCACGGGGCATCTCGTCGGAAGTGTTCCGGCGCGCGATCGAGACCAACAGCCGCAATGATGGCGCCGGTCGCGTCAACCAGGGCGAGGACAGCGCGCTCGTCCGCATCGAGGGCAGCATTCGCTCGATCGACGACATCAAGGCCATCGTCGTCGATACAAGGGACGGCGTTCCGATCCGGGTCAACGATGTCGCCCGCGTCCAGATCGGCGCGCTGACGCGCTATGGCGCGGTCACCATCGACGGCCGCGGCGAGACGGTCGAGGGGCTGGTGCTCGGCCTGCGCGGCGCGAATGCCGGCCAGTTGGTTCGCGACGTCCGCCAACGCTTGGAGGAGTTGCAGCCGTCCTTGCCAAAGAGCGTGACAATCAACGTGTTCTACGACCGGAGCCGGCTGGTCGGCCGTGCCGTCGGCACCGTGGTGCGTGCGCTGGGCGAAGCCACGCTCCTGGTGATCGTGCTGTTGCTGCTGTTTCTTGGCAACTGGCGCGCCTCGCTGATCATTGCCTTCAGCCTGCCCCTCGCCATCATGATCGCGCTGATCGTGATGCGTCTGGTCGGCATGTCGGCCAATCTGATGAGCCTGGGCGGACTTGCGATCGCCATCGGCATGCTGATCGACGCCCTGGTAGTGGTCGTCGAAAACATCGTCGGCAACCTTGGCATGGACCGCGACGGCAAGGCGACGCCGCTGATCCATATCGTCTACCGATCGGTGTGCGAGGTGCTGGAACCGGTTGCCACCGGCGTGATGATTATCATCATCGTATTCTTGCCGCTGCTGGCGCTGCAGGGGCTCGAAGGCAAGCTGTTCATCCCGGTTGCGCTGGCCATCATATTTGCGCTTGCCGCTTCGCTAGTGCTGGCGCTGACGGCACTTCCCGTAGCGGCGTCATTCTTTCTCAAAGCTACGCCACACCGCGACCCCTGGCTGATCCGCCAGGCGTCGCGCGCCTATGCACCGGCGCTTGTCTGGTCGCTCGCCCATGAACGCAAAGTCATGGTAGCGGCCGTGGTCGCCCTGGTGGCGTCGGGCGTGGCCTACACCCAGCTCGGCAAGACGTTCATGCCGACGATGGACGAAGGCGACATCATCATCAGCGTGGAGGCCATCCCGTCGATCAATCTCGATCAGTCGGTGGCGATCAACGGCAAGCTCCAGGCCGCCATCCTTGCGCGGGTCCCGGACATTGCGGGGATCATCGCGCGCACCGGATCGGACGAGCTCGGCCTTGATCCGATGGGTCCGAACCAGACCGATACCTTTCTCGTCCTCAAGCCGGCCGAAGAGCGCCAGACGGCCGACAAGGCCGCCCTGCTGCAGCAGCTCCGGCACGTGCTCGCTGACTTTCCGGGACTGTCGCTCAGCTTCACCCAACCGATCGACATGCGGGTGCAGGAGATGATCAGCGGCGTACGCGGCGATGTCGCGGTGAAGATCTTCGGGCCGGACATCGCCAGGCTCAACGAGATCGCCAGCGCCTTGTCGGCGATGCTGTCTTCCATCGACGGCGCGGAGGACGTCTATACGACGCTCAACGAGGGCGCGCAGTACTACACGGTCGCAGTCAATCGCCTGGAGGCGGGCCGCCTCGGTCTGGCGGCGGACGGAATTGCCGCCTCGCTGCGCACCCAGATCGAAGGCCGCACAATCGGTACCGCGCTGGAAAACGGACGGCGCACGCCCATCCTGGTACGCGGCAGCGAGACGACCCGCGAGGCGCCATCGATGCTGGCCAGCTTGCCGCTGACGCTTCCGTCCGGACAGCATGTGGCGCTGTCCCAGGTCGCCCGCATCAGCCGGGTGGACGGCCCCGTCAAGATCGACCGAGAGGACGGCGCCCGGATGAGCGTCGTGCGCTCCAACGTCCGTGGCCGCGACATGGTAGGCTTTGTGATGGCCGCGCAGCAGAAGGTGGCTGCCGAGCTGAGGCTGCCGCCGGGCTATCGGCTCACGTGGGGCGGGCAATTCGAGAACCAGCAGCGCGCCGCCGCGCGTCTGTCAGTCGTGGTCCCTGTCGCCATCGGACTGATCTTCGTGCTGCTGTTCACCACATTCGGCTCCATCCGGCAGGCG
Source organism: Hyphomicrobiales bacterium (assembly GCA_026400425.1). GTDB lineage: Bacteria > Pseudomonadota > Alphaproteobacteria > Rhizobiales > Xanthobacteraceae > Tardiphaga. The sequence goes on from JAPLPC010000109.1 coordinate 3,158, forward strand.
CTCATGGTTCTGGTGAACATCCCCTTTGCGCTGATCGGCGGGGTCTTTGCGCTTGTGTTGACCGGCGAATATCTCTCGGTTCCGGCGTCGGTCGGATTCATCGCGCTGCTCGGCATCGCCGTACTGAACGGCGTCGTGCTGGTGTCCTATTTCAACCAGTTGCGCGCGCGCGGCGTGGCCGAGTCCCGCATCGTGATAGAAGGCGCTCAGCGCCGGCTTCGGCCGGTGCTGATGACCGCCAGCATCACGGCGCTGGGCCTGGTGCCCCTGCTGTTCGCAACCGGCCCCGGATCCGAAATCCAGAAGCCGCTGGCCATCGTAGTGATCGGCGGGTTGCTGTCATCTACGGTGCTGACCCTGATCCTTCTACCCATTCTCTATCGCCGGTTCGGCGGCGTAGCGAGGAAGGCCGTATGACTGTCGAATCCGTCTGCCTGACGCTGATCGCCGCCCGCCGGCTGCGCGACGAACTGTTCGACTTCCTCAGCGACCAGCATGATCTGGTGTCGGGATTTACCGCATCGGACTGTGCCGGCTTCGGCCCGACCATCCGCCTGCCCTCGGCGCCCGAGCAGGTGAAAGGCCACGCCGACCAGGTCCTGGTGCGGATCATCCTGCAAAAGGTCCAGGCCGCCGAATTGCTCTCCCGCATCAAGACCGCCTACGCAGGGACGCGGCTCGTCTACTGGATCACGCCGGTCACCGAGTTCGGTACGCTGGATGACCGCAGCATCGAAACGGACCACTGAACTGCAGTCTTGTTTGCTCGGTTCGGCGCGGATGCGCCGTCATTGGTCCGGTCGCGGCCCATCAATTGGAAAGGAAGCCACTAAACGCACCGGCCCAGGCTGCAACGGCAACCAGGATCAATCCTGGCATCACGCGCACGGCGAAGACAGCGCCACTTGTGGCCGCCAGAACGAGTTTGGTGATGGTGTTGGTCGAAAAGGCAGCCAGAATAGGCAGCAGCGCGTCGGGCGCGGCAAGTTTACCCGACGCGACCAGTGAGGCGACCGAGATCGCCGCCGAATGCGTGTCGGCGAAACCTGCCATGGCCGCGGCGAAGATGATTCCTTTTTCGCCGAAACGGTCCTGCAACGCTGCGGAGGCGAGCAGAATTGCGGCAAGGGTCACCGCAAAAATAGATGCCGTCCGGAGACTGAAAGCGTGGCCTTTCTGCGCGTTGGCTTCGGTGTCGCCGCGCAGCGCCAGCACGGTGAAGGCCGCACCGTAGACGCCGGCCGCTACCCCGGCGCAGGCCAGCGGTACGGCCAAAGTCTCGAGGGTCGCCACGCTGGTGCTCGCAAGAACGACGGCCATTTGTACGACCGTCGCGACCGTGGACAACACGGCACCGGCAACCGCCGCTGGTAGGACGTTCTCCGCCTTCGCCGCGCGTACGCCCATCGCTGCAATCGTTGCAGCGCTTGAGATGAACCCTGAAGCGAGGCCGGCTGCGGGAAGTCCGAAACGGCTGCCGAGGACTCGCACCGCGATGTAGCCGGCGGCGCTGATAGCCATGATGAGAATGACGATCAGCCAGATGGAATGCGGATTCAGGGCGCCATACGGGCCCATCGGGCGGTCCGGCACCAGCGGCAGAACGATCAACGTGGCCCCTGCGAGGACCAACGCATCTCGCATCTCCTGCTCGGTGAGGATGCGACTGACAAATCGATGAAGCTGCGATTTCACCGCCAGCAGGATTGCCAGCGCCACGGCGAGGCCGCCCGCCAACGGGGTATTGTCCATCGAAAGTCCGCCCAGCATGACCGTCACTGTGAGAGCCAGTTCTGTCGTGAGACCGGGGTCTCTATCACTGCCGCGCCAGTAAGCAATGGCGGCAAGGCCCAGTACGCCGGCCGTCGTGACAGCCAACAGCGTCGTACCGCCGACGATAATACTGATCGCGCCGGCAAGCGAAGCGACAGCAAACGTTCTGATACCTGCTGGCGCGCGGCTTGCCCCGGATCCCTTGCGACGCTCGCGCTCGACGCCGATCAGCAGGCCGATGCCGAGGGCGGCGCCCAGCTTGAAAACGATCGGATCGATGATGGCTATGCCTCCTGCCCAAGGGCGCTGTGCCCATAGCATCCTGATGCCGGCATGGCACCAAGCTCGCTAGTCGCAACGACTTCGTCGCGCGACGGCGGCGCCAGTCAACCGAAGTTATCATTCGGCTCATATGCCGGCCCGCTATTGATCTGCGTCAATGGCGGGAGGCTAATGCGCGCTAGTGTACTTACAGAGGTGGCTCATGCGTCTACGAAACACCAACACGGATTATGGCGCTGTTTCGCAATCGCTGCATTGGCTGACGGTTGTTTTCGTCGCCCTTGCATGGCTGTCTGGAATACTTGGTGACGAGCTCCCTGGGGGCATGCGAAAGTCCGGTCTGCTCGTTCATATTTTCACCGGACTTGCCATTCTAGTGCTGATGGCCGCGCGGATGGGCTGGCGTGCATTTGACAGAATGCCGTTGGCTGAAGGAGCCGACCGTACTTCCTCGGTATCGCGATGGGTCGAACTGGCGGGACGAATGGCGCACGTCGGCCTTTACGCGCTGCTTATCGCGGTTCCGGTTATCGGCATTGTCCTTCAGTTTGCGCGCGGCGAAGCCCTGCCGCTGTTCGGGCTGATGGAAATTACATCACCATGGCAAAAGGACCGTGCGTTCGCTCATAATGTCAAAGAGCTGCACGAAATCGCCGCTCACGGGCTCGTCGTTCTAGCGGGTCTCCACGGGGGCGCGGCACTCGCGCATCATTGGATTTTCCGTGACCGCACGCTTGTCCGAATGCTTCCGCATTTCACCAAGCGAGCGGGTTGACGCCGCGGCGCGACAAAGCGCCATCGCAGTGAAAGTTGCCGGCCCGGTCCCCGCCGGGGCAATCTCGACAGCAGACATCTGACCGGTACCGCCGCGCAGGTGCAGTTACAGCCGCCGAGAGGTCCCGAGATGAATGCCGGCTTCTTTATACGGTCCTTACTGGTGCTGTTGCCGGTGTTCGGGGTTGCGCTCGGCTTTGCGCTGCCGGCACTCGGATTGGGGCCGTGGCAAGACAGCGCATTCGCCGCCTTCACGATTCCGGTGCTGGTCGTCCTGTCATACGACATCGTCGCGAGCCTGCGGCGCGGCGAAGTCGGGCTCGACATCGTAGCTTTGCTCTCGATGGCCGCCGCGCTCTTTGTCGGCGAAGAACTGGCCGCCGTGGTGGTGGCGTTGATGTACGCCGGCGGGCAATTTCTCGAAGCCTACGCCGAGCGCCACGCGCGGCGCGAGATGACCGCGCTTCTGGCACGGGTACCTCGCACCGCCGTCCGGCATCGCGGCGACGGCCTGGAAGAAGTCGCGCTGGACCTCGTCGCGCCCGGCGACCGCCTGTTGATCCGGCAGGGCGACGTCGTCCCGGTCGACGGCGTGGTGGCGAGCGGGCTGGCAGTGTTAGATCAATCCGCACTGACCGGCGAGTCGATCCCAGTCGAGCAGAAGGCCGGCGAGACGGTGATGAGCGGGTCCACGAACGCGGGTGAGGCCTTCGATCTCACAGCGTCGCACCGTGCGGCCGAAAGTACCTATGCGGGCATCGTGCGTCTGGTCGACGGGGCGCAGCGCTCCAAGGCGCCGATGTCACGGCTCGCCGATCGGTTCGCGCTGGCTTTCCTCGCCGTCACCGTGCTGATAGCTGCGTTGGCCTGGTTCTTCACCGGCGATCCGGTGCGCGCGGTGGCCGTTCTCGTCATCGCGACGCCGTGCCCACTGATCCTCGCGGTACCCGTGGCGATCGTGTCCGGCCTTTCCCGGGCTGCCCGTCACGGCATCCTGATCAAGGGCGGCAAAGCGATGGAAGCGCTGGCCCGCATCCAATCGCTGGTCCTCGACAAGACCGGTACGCTTACCGACGGGCGCGCGAAGGTCGTCGCTATAGATATTCTAGGTAATGACGATCAAGCCGACGTTTTCCGCCTCGCCGCTTCGCTAGATCAAGCGTCCAAGCATATCATTGCTCAGACCATCGTTGCCGAAGCCCAGAATCGCCAGCTCAGTCTGACAAGACCTTCCGAGGTCGTCGAGACGCCCGGCGAGGGGGTCGAAGGGGTGGTGGAAGGGCGAAAGGTCGCGGTCGGCGGCCTCAAGTTCGTTCGGTCCAAATTGTTGCCCGGCGCGGAAAGTCCTGATCGGTCCGACGCGGCGGCCGGCGGCGTTGTCGTCGCCATTGCCATCGATGGGCGCTGGGCGGGCGAGATTAGGCTGGCAGATGAACTGAGGGCGGGCACCGAAGCGTTTCTGCAGCACCTGCGGACGCTCGGCGTGGAACGGGTCGTTCTGGCGACGGGAGATCGCCGTGAGGTGGCGGAGACCATTGTGGCCGGCCTCGGTTTTGATGCGGTCCGCGCCGGCTTGACCCCTGACCAGAAAGTCCTGGTCGTTCTGTCCGAGCGAAAGAGCGGACCGGTCATGATGATCGGCGACGGCGTCAACGACGCGCCGGCGCTGGCCGCGGCCGATGTCGGGGTGGCGATGGGAGCCCGGGGAGCGGCGGCCTCCGCGGAGGCTGCCGACGTCGTGATCCTTGTCGATCATCTCGACCGCATCGTGCCCGCCATCGAGATCGCGCGAAGGTCGCGTCTCATCGCCCTGGAGGGCGTCTTTGCGGGCATCGGGCTCTCGATAGTCGGCATGGTCGTCGCAGCGTTCGGCTACATCACGCCTGTCCAGGGAGCCCTGATTCAAGAAGTAATCGACGTCGCGGTCATTTTGAATGCTTTGAGAGCTCTAGGTGACGGAAGCGCTGCTACCAAGGCTTAATGTAGCATGCGGCCCCCGAGGTGTCTTTCGAACATCACTCCAATCCCGCCTGTCGACCATTATTCTTAAATGTTACGGAACGGCCGTCTATCTGCAGATCAAGCAACCGGCGACGAACCGGCGGACGGCGCGAACATGGGATACAGAGCTTCAAACAACCCATAGGTCGCCCTGAAGGGCCTCATCAAGAATGTTTAGGCGTCAGAACTCTTGCCCGCTCCTCTGCCAATAGCTCCAACAATATCTTCCGCTCGGCCGGGGCTGTCACCTCTTCGAGACGCTTCTTGAACAAGGCCAAATTCGCAGCGTGGATGAAGTGATCCATATCGTTCTCCCCGAAGTGGCGCCTCGGTCCAGCAGTTGAAGTTGCGATGAAATCGCTAGTAGTGAAGCGGCGGTAAAACATGAAAATCACGGGCGCTTGAGCCGCGATTCTATTCAGCTTCTCGAGTGGCGGTTAAGTGGCTCATACCTTCAAGCTTGCGGAGCGCTAACGGAATACTTTTCGCCATCGCCGTCTGCATGTTGCCTAGGACCGTCCTATCATCTGGGCGGGACGATGCCCTTGATCCACCCGTTCCAGACCGCCCCTTTCGCGGGGTCGTCATTCCGCAGCTTCTTGGGATTCCAGGCTTTCGGGCAGCCCTCGCACCAAGGGAATTCGAAGGCGCATAGATCGTCGTTCATTGCGCTGTCGGCTCCGCCGACAGAAAACGTGTCGAGGTGGCAATTGAAAGGGGCTCGGGGAATCTGTGTCATGGCGCACCTGCAAAACTCGACAGGCGGGAGCTCAAGGCTCTCAGTCACCGATTGATGCCAATGGCCGAACGGTGATGCGGGGAGCCTACGCCTGCCTATGTCCGAAAGTCGACCGATAAGTGCAGAGTGCCCGTCAGAATTTCTGGTTTACAGCACCCTGGTGCGACTACATCGTTCTTCTTGCAGTGCAAATCGGATGAGATCTGAAATTGCACCGGCGGCGCCCAACGTCAGGTTTGGCGGCTGCTGCAATTTGAGTGCAGCGCTCGATATGGCGACGTCAGACTGCCAAGACGAGTTGAGGCTGCTCGCCCTGATTTCCTTGGAGCGCGGATAGCGAAACGCCCAATAGCCGCACGGCCTTAGGCAGCGGCATGACAGCCTGGAGCAAGCCGACAGCCAAGCGCTCGAGGTCGTCGCGGCTGCCGACGGCGATAGGGACGGACCGGCTCCGCGACATGATCTCAAAATCGGCGAACTTCACCTTGAGCGTCACGGTCCGGCCGCGGTTGCCGGTGTTCTCGCAGTGGCGCCAGACCTTATCGACGAGCGGTTGGAGCTCCGCGACCATGGCGTCGAATTCCGTCAAATCCTGGAAGAACGTGTTCTCGGCGCCGACGGACTTCCGAATGCGGTTGGCGCGGACAGGGCGCTCGTCGATGCCGCGCGAGATCCAGTAATAGTAGACGCCGGCCTTGCCGAAATGTGCCTCCAGGAAAGCAAGCGTCTGACCGCGGATGTCGAGGCCTGTCTGGATCCCGAGAGCGTGGAATCGGGCGGCGGTCGCAGGACCGATGCCGTGGAATTTGCCGACTGGCAGGGTCTCGACGAACGCCGGCCCCGTCTCCGGAGAGATGACGTACTGGCCGTCGGGCTTGCGGTGGTCGGAAGCCAGCTTCGCCAGGAATTTGTTGTAGGAGATGCCGGCGGAGGCATTGAGGCCGGTCTCGGTCTTGATCCTGGCGCGGATGGCGAGGGCGACGTCGCGCGCCAGCGGGATCTCCTGCAGGTTCTCGGTGACGTCCAGGTAGGCCTCGTCCAGCGACAGCGGCTCGATGACTGGTGTGTGCTCGGCGAAGATCGCACGGATCTGCTGGCTGATGGCCTTATAGACCTCGAAGCGGGGCTTCACGAAAACAAGGTCCGGACATTGCCGCCTGGCGGTGACCGACGGCATCGCGGAGCGGACCCCGAACTTGCGGGCTTCGTAGCTGGCGGCGGCCACGACGCCGCGTTCGCGCGAGCCGCCGACGGCCACCGGTCTGCCCCGGAGCTCCGGATTGTCCCGCTGCTCGACCGAGGCGTAAAAGGCGTCCATGTCGACGTGGATGATCTTGCGCTGCCGCTGCGAGGGCGCCGCGCCGGGGAGCTCGTCGGCATCGTCTGGCTCTAGGTCAGCCACGGTGTCGGCTCCTGCCAGCCGCAGCGAGCAAGCCCCACGGCCCGCCAACACACCGGTCGAGCCCGCCATCGTGCCCAGACGGGCCGTCCAGGGGCGACGCGTCCAAAATGCCATACACGCCTACGCCGACCGACACCCCCACCACGGCGCGCCTGGGACGGGCCGATCGGTCCGCGTCCGGAATGGATCTCGTCGGCCTTGTGTCTGGAGCGGCGGTCATATCTCGGCCCCGCCTTCGTCCTTTTTCTGGCCTCGAGCGACGATCGTAAGCGAACCGTCCGGAAGCGGCCGCTGGAGAGCCTTCGCCTCGTCCCACGGCGCGCTCATCCAGACATCGACCTCCTCGGGCGTCGTCAGGATCACCGGCATGGCTTTCGGGTGGACCGCCTCGACCTCGGCGTTAGGCTTCGTCGTCAGGAAGCCGAAAATATCTGTGGTGACCTCGCCCTCCCGGACCTTCCGGACGGACGTCCAGTTCGTCCACAAGCCGGCGAAGCAGACCAGCGGCCGGCTCTCGTCGAGGGCGAACCAGATGTCGCCGCCGGCGTCCTTGTTGAACTCGCTAAACGAGGACAGCGGGACCACGCAGCGGTTCCCGACCCCGAGCCACGGCTTCCAGTGCTTGCTGGTCACGTTGCGGATGTTGGTGGTCCCCTTGTCCGGCTCCTTCCGAAGCAGATCGTTGAAGTCGATGGGCTTGCCCTTGGCCTCAAGCTTGGCGGCCCGCTTCTTGGTGGCGTCGAACAGCGCCTTTGACGACGACGGCATGCCCCACCGCGCCATCGCGAGTTCACGGCGGCCATCAGCGTTGCGCACGATCGGCGCCGGATAATCGGGAAAGATGCCGGGCATCGAGGGCAGGTTTCCGGCGCTGTCCCGGTCGACCTTGAACAGGTTGCGGATCGCGGCCTGGTTCTTCGTCATCGAATAGAGGTTACACACGCAGGTTTCTCGCTAGTTTAGCTCCGTCGCTGTCTATCCTGAGGTC
>JAPLPC010000155.1 GCA_026400425.1 Hyphomicrobiales bacterium
TGAGCATGTGCTCGGCGAGATCGGCGATGTCCTTCGGCATGGTGGCCGAGAAGAACAGCGTCTGGCGCTTGATCGGCAGCTTGGCGACGACTTTGCGGATGTCGTTGATGAAGCCCATGTCCAGCATGCGGTCGGCTTCGTCGAGGACGAGGAATTCAACCATGTTGAGCTTCAGCGCGTTGCCCTGCACGAGGTCGAGCAAGCGGCCCGGAGTCGCCACGAGGACATCGACGCCCTGCATCAGCGAGCGGACCTGACGGCCCATCGGCACGCCGCCGATCGCCAGCGCCGAAGCGAGCTGCATGTGGCGACCATAGGCATTGAAACTGTCGAGGATCTGGCCCGAGAGTTCACGCGTCGGGCTCAGCACCAGCACGCGGCAGGTCTTGGGCTGCGGCTTGATGCGGTTCTCGAGCAGACGATGAAGGATGGGGAGCGCGAAGGAAGCGGTCTTGCCGGTGCCGGTCTGGGCAATGCCGATCACGTCCTTGCCGGTGATGGCAATCGGGATGGTCTGGGCCTGGATGGGCGTCGGCGTGGTGTAGTTTTCTTCCTTGAGCGCACGGGTAATGGGATCGGCGAGGCCGAATTCCTGAAAGGTGGTCAAAAGATTGATCTTTCCATTATGGCGTCATGCGCCGGGCAGATGAACCCTATGGCTCTGCCAACAGGCACACGCGAGGTGTGTCACGGGACACCCGCGTGTTTGGGGCGTCATTCTGGTTAGCTGAAAGAGGCAAGCCAGAAACCGCTGGTGCTCTGAAGATCAGAGGAAGGCGGGATCAGAACACGCGGCTCGCAAAGACCCGATGATTCTCAAGGTCGTGGCCTTCATATGGAACACCGCGGCGATAGTTTCAAGGCCAAACCTGCGTCCCTGTCTCCTATATCGAATCTGGCTGCGCGAAATTTAGCCAATGCGAAATTTTTGCACACTTTATAGACCGAATGGAGTTGCATGTAAAATGGGCGGGCTGTTTTTGTAGTCATGAGGACGGTCCAAAACTATGCAGCCTTACCAATCACTTAACGAGTAACGGGCTGCTGGCACACTTCTTGCGATTCCGGGACGTACGGCCGTGGGGCCGCTCGCAGTGAATTCGTCTGCGTCCAGGGAGAGACCGCATATGATCCGCCATTTCACAAATTCATTGTCCAGGCAGCTATCACGGCGCAGCGTCGTGGCTGCCGCCGCTGGTGTTGCGCTCGGTCTGTCGGCTGTGTCCGCGGCTAGGGCTGCCGACGACACCATAAAGGTCGGCGTGCTGCATTCGCTATCCGGCACCATGGCGATTTCCGAGACCACGCTGAAGGACACCGTCCTGTTCATGATCGATGAGCAGAACAAGAAGGGCGGCGTGCTCGGCAAGAAGCTCGAAGCCGTCGTCGTCGATCCTGCGTCGAACTGGCCGCTGTTCGCCGAAAAGGCGCGCGAGCTTATCACCAAGGACAAAGTCTCCGTCGTGTTCGGCTGCTGGACCTCGGTGTCGCGCAAGTCCGTGCTGCCTGTGTTCAAGGAATTGAACTCCATCCTGTTCTACCCGGTGCAGTACGAAGGCGAAGAATCCGAGCGCAACGTGTTCTACACCGGTGCTGCTCCGAACCAGCAGGCGATCCCGGCTGTCGATTATCTGATGAAGGACGAGAAGGTGAAACGCTGGGTGCTGGCCGGCACCGACTACGTCTATCCGCGCACCACCAACAAGATCCTTGAAGCCTACCTGAAGTCGAAGGGCGTCAAGGCCGAAGACATCATGATCAACTACACCCCGTTCGGTCACAGCGACTGGCAGACCATCGTGGCCGACATCAAGAAGTTCGGCTCCGCTGGCAAGAAGACGGCGGTGGTTTCGACCATCAACGGCGACGCGAACGTTCCGTTCTACAAGGAACTCGGTAACCAGGGCATCAAGGCGACCGACATTCCGGTCGTGGCGTGCTCGGTCGGCGAAGAAGAACTCGCCGGTCTCGACACCAAGCCGCTGCTCGGCCACTTGGCCGCCTGGAAC
>JAPLPC010000149.1 GCA_026400425.1 Hyphomicrobiales bacterium
ATCACGCGGTGGAACGGCACGTTGTTGTAATAGCCATCACGCGCCAGCAGCTTGATGCGCTCGGCATGCTGCGGGGCGATATCGGTGCGCAGTTTGAAGACGATGCGGCCCTTGGTGGAATCGATGACGATGGCATTGGCCTTGTCGAGCCCGGCCGGCAGCGGCGCGGAAGCTTGGCTTGCAGGCGCCTGCGCGAAAGCGGGCACTGCCGACAACAACGTGGCGGCAAGAACGATGGTACGGATCATGGAAACTCCGGATGCTGGACAGCCCGTCGGGCTCTCACGTCAGGTCGCGAATTTGGACTTCAGGCTGTCGGCGACGGCCGCCGGCACGAAGGCGGAGACATCGCCCTTCATAGCCGCGATCTGCCGGACCAGTGTGGCGGTGATCGGGCGAACCGCGACCGAGGCCGGTAAAAATATCGTTTGCACCCCCGGCGCCATGGCCTCGTTCATGCCGACGATCTGCATCTCGTAATCGAGATCGGTGCCGTCGCGCAGGCCACGGATCATGATGGTGGCGCCGAGTTCGACCGCCAGCGTGGTGGTGAGATTGTCGTAGGTCACGCAATCGAGCTCACAACCGACAGCCTCGGCGATCGGACCGAATACCTGCCTGAGCATGTCGAGCCGTTCTTGGGTCGAAAACAGCGGCTTCTTGCCGGGATGCACGCCGATGGCAACGACGAGCTTGTCGCACAGGCCGACGGCATGGCGGACCACATCGAGATGGCCATTGGTCACGGGATCGAATGATCCGGGATAGAGCGCGATACGGGTCATGGCCCGGTCTACCGTGTGCTCGCCGGACCTGCAAGCCGCATTGGTTCCGTCAAATACCGCTTCCGCCGACCGGATTATTTTACAGGCGGGCTCGAACCATCAGCCCGTCTCGCGCGTCTATTGCGGGACCGCAGCAACGTTATTTCCGATGTCAAGCGAATATGTCGTCGCTGCGGGTGCAATGAAACACAAAGCCGACCGGACGAAACCAGATCCTCCGGTGACGACAACGCCCTGAAACCGGCCGGGACTAATCAGGCAGTCACAGGGAAACGACAAATACCGGGCCAATGTGCCCAACTGACAGGGGACCGTCATGATCAAGGCTCTTTCCGCACTTGCGATTGCTGCTTTCGTCGCCGCTGCCTTCACACTCCTCCCCGGTTTTGCGCCGCGGGTGGAAGCGTCGGTCCCGACGGCCTTGGCCAAGGCTGATCGTCTCGACGTCAAAACCGTCGGACGCAGCTGTTCGGAGCAGGCTTGGCCGAATTTTGAGCCTGCCTGCCTGCGCAACGCGGCGAGCAAGACCATCATCGTTCACAAAGCCCGCCAGATCAGCACCGATCGCCTCTTCCGCATCTGCGGCAATCCGCCGCCTGTTGAATTAAATGCGCACAGAGCGTCGCCGACGTCCTCGACTTGCCCGCGCCTGGCTTCGCAGGCATAGGCAACGGCAGTGAATAGAGTACCGGCCGACCGGTGCGGCAGGTCAGCGAGAAGGCATCATGGCGGACGCTTCCGGTTTCAGTTTGGGCCACGCCATCGTTCTGCTGGGTGCTGCCACCGTCGCGGTGCCGCTGTTCAAGCGGTTGGGGCTTGGCTCCGTGCTCGGCTATCTCATCGCGGGTCTTGCCGTCGGCCCATTCGGACTCGGCCTGTTCAACGATCCCGAAACGCTGCTGCATACGGCCGAGCTCGGCGTCGTCATGTTCCTGTTTATCATCGGGCTCGAAATGCGCCCATCCAAGCTGTGGAAGCTGCGCCGGCAGATCTTTGGCCTCGGCGCTGCGCAGGTCGTCACCTGCGGCTTCCTGCTCACGCTGGTCGGTATGGCGGCAGGGCTCGCTTTCCCGGTCGCCATGATCGGCGCGATGGGGTTCGTGCTCTCCTCGACCGCCGTCATCATGCAGCTGCTGGAAGAACAGGACGAGACCACTTCGCCCGAAGGCCAGCGCGCGGTCGCGATCCTGCTGCTCGAGGATCTCGCCATCGTGCCGTTGCTGGCGCTGGTGGCCGTCTGGGGCGCTGCGGGGGCTCCTGAGGCCGCCACCACCAAACCGGTGTGGCAGAGCATCGGCATCGCCCTCGCCGGCCTCGCCGTGCTGCTCGCTGCGGGGCGCTGGCTGCTCGATCCGTTCTTCCGCATCATCGCCCGGGCCGGTGCCCGCGAGGTGCTCACCGCCGCCGCACTCCTCGTCGTGCTCGGCTCGGCGGTGTTCATGCAGAGCGTCGGCCTGTCGATGGCGATGGGCGCGTTCCTCGCTGGCGTCCTCCTCTCGGAATCCAACTTCCGGCATCAGCTCGAGGCCGATATCGAACCGTTCCGCGGCATCCTGCTCGGTCTGTTCTTTCTCAGCGTCGGCATGTCGCTGAACCTGCGCATCGTGGCCAGTGAATGGATCATGGTGCTGGGCGGGGTTGTCGCCTTCATGATCGTCAAGGCGATCGGCATCTATGGCGT
>JAPLPC010000555.1 GCA_026400425.1 Hyphomicrobiales bacterium
ATTCGGATGTGGGAGCCGGGAGATCGCATTTTCCTGTTCGGCTTTAGTCGCGGCGCCTACACCGTCCGCTGCCTTGCCGCCGCTTTGGGACAGTGCGGCGTACCGACGCAAATGCCCGATGGATCCCCGCTGCGTCGCGACGTATCTACGTCCACGCGGATCGCACGTGAGGCCGTTAAACATATCTATCAGCACGTGAGCTCACCCAACGATAAGGCATACGTGCCCCAGCGCGTCGCCTTGGCCCAACGTTTCCGCACGCGGTACGGCAGCGACCACGACGGCGGGTCGAACGCCATCCCGTTCTTCATCGGGGTGTTCGACACCGTCGCTTCGCTGGGCAGCAAAGCCCTCACCATGGCGATGATCGCTGGCGGCGTCCTGGCAGTCTTTCTTGTCAGCGTCACGCTGTCGTTCTTTTTGTTTCCGCTCTGGCCGACTTTCGGTTGGTTGCTTGCATTGGCTTTTGTTCTTACGGTCATCGGATACATCTGGACCCATCTGAAGTATGCCAGAAACCTCGATGGTTACACCGTTTGGCAGACGGTTCACCTGGTTGCCCCCAAGATGCAATTCTATGATCTCCATCTGAACAACGCTGTCTGGTACGCCCGGCACGCCATGTCGATCGACGAGAATCGAGCCGATTTCGCGCGGGTCCCGTGGGGCGGCGTCCACAACACGGGACCTGTACGTCCTGACGAGTATCCCGACTGGCTGCAGCAGATCTGGTTTGCAGGCAATCATTCGGATATCGGTGGCAGCTACCCGGAGAACGAGTCTCGTCTGTCCGATATTTCGCTCGAATGGATGACTCATGCTGCGAAAAATCTTCCGGACGGGAATGCGCCAGACGGTTTCGGCATCAAGGTCGATGAGCGATACCTTCAATTGAACCCCGACCCGCTGGGCCCCCAGCACGACGAACGCGAGCCGGGTTGGTTTGGCGGGCGCTTCAGATGGCCCGAGGGCTTTCGGGAAGTGCAGCCGGAAGCGGACCTGCATTCTACCGTTCTTGAACGCTTCGCCAGCAACGGTGGGGTTCAGCACTATTATGAACGCTCGCCCTACCGACCGCCAAATCTCAGCGGACATTCGAAGGTGAAGCACTATTACGTTGAACAGCCCAGCGCGCCCGACCCTTCACTATCCGCAACATCATCGCTGCGCACGGATCGTGAATGGGGTTGGCCGTCCCGCATCGGTTAGAGGATGAACGCCGAAATTGACTGCTCCCTACCCCACCTTGAGTGGTCGTGCGGATCGAATTGAAGCTGCTGCCGCGGATCGCTTTCAACAATCTGGCGACCTCGCCCCATCCCAAACAAGCTTTTATGCGAACAGCTCGCAGGTACGTGACGCTCTTTTGGGGTATTTGTCGGTCTTATGAGGTGCGGGACAGAGCCTAGGTCCGATAGTTCCGGCTTACCGCGCAGATCCACCACAGCCTGCGAAGGCACGGGCTCTTGATCTTTGGCGACACGGAATCGAAGGACGCCCGACCAGCTCTCGGCCGCCAGGCTGGTGTGTTTGAGCGGTCTTCCCATCTGGACCAAGATGTTGACGTCCGGCGTGCTGCCCCGATTTGCCATTTCGTTAAAGTTTTCGAGCGCGTCCGGCTCGAGATTGTTCTTGGCGTTCATGTAGACCATCAAGGTCCACTCGGCCGTCTTCGCTGGGGCGGCGATCGCCAAACTGGCGTTCAAACCGAAAACGCACACGCAAATGACTTGCAGAAGTCGCATGGTTTGATGCCCCCGAACATAAGATCAACGTTCGTTTATTGAACCGCAATCTGAAATTGCGATCAAGCGGAGGTTGCGCTGGAGATCCGGAGCGCGCCGGACCCTTCGCCGAGCTGATGGACAGCTGCGCGTCGCGCTCTTGCCGGGGCCGGGACGGAGGCGGCGCCTCTAGACCCGCATGAAGCTTTTCGACTCGAGGTGAGATGCCCGAAGTGCATTCGGGCGGAGCGGAGTTGTTTCGACGTAGGCTGCCGCGGGGCGGCATGGGTCGCCGTTCACGTCACGTGAGGATGACAAGTTCGTTCGTGGGCGGGAAATATCTCGCAAATAGCTCGTCGAGATCCAGACCACGGATGCCGCGACGATCGAAGATGGCTGGCCGTTTCAGGATGCCGGGCGCGGGATTGCCCGCGACGACGTCGTACGTGCCGTCTTGGCTTTCGTCGAAGCCCACATACAAACTGCCGCTTTGAAAGACGTAGAACTCGTCGGTCGCGATTGCGTCTCCATCGGCGGACTGGAGCGAAAGCCTGGCCGGTTCTGGACTGGTCGACCCCACGTAGAAGCCCCCTTCCAGTTGCCGCCGTGGCCCGCCGTCTGGCTTCGACCAAGCCACGTATCGCGGACCAACCACGTAGCTCATGTGGTGAACGATTCCGCCTTGACCGTCTGGCGTCGCGACGACCGCGGGCTGGTAGAACACGATGAGATCGATCATTCCGTCGGGCCGATCGATGAAATAGTCGTTGGCCCACTTCTCGCAGCTCGCGACGGAGGCGTTCTCCGGCAGGTGGATCAGGACTGCCCTGGATAGGTCCGTATCGGTTGCGGCGTGTCTGTGCGCGTTGGCGTACGCTTCGTCGAGCTTGCTTATCAGGTTCTGCCGCTCGTTCGGGTGCATCCGGGCGAGCACGGTGATCTGATAGGACAGGCTCGGGGATGTGCGCGCTTCGAAATCCGGAAGAGGTTGCACGAAGGCGGTCCAGACTTCGTCGGACGCCGGCGGCCCGCCCGGAGCAGACAGAATCGAAGGCAACGCCGCAGCGAGCCTGCGCCAATCGGCCGGAGTCGGATGCGTCCTGGCGATCGCCCGCAGTTCCAGTCCGTTCAGGTCTAGCATCCTCAGTTCACCTACGAACGCGGCTTCCAGTCTCGCACCTTCGGATCGCGCGTCCTTTTCGTGGACGGAAGCGCCGTAGTTCTTGATCGACATCGCGAGCCGTCCACCGCCGGCGAAATGGATAGTGCCGTCGTAGCCTGGCTTATGGCCGATGCTGGGCACGATCCGGTGTTTTTTCCGCTGAGCGAAAATGTTGAGACCCAGCAGTTCGAACGCGGCGCCCTTACGGTTGTTGGCCGGTTCGTTCCTGATCTTGGCAAGCTCGCGTCGCGTCCACTTTTCATCGATCTGCCGCATTCCGCAGATGGCGTCGCCGAACCAAGCGAGTTGGCAGGTGGCCAAGGCATCCCGGCGGCGCCATAGACCCTGCAGCGGATGATCGCCGCCGTTCTGCAACCAATCGAGCCCGAACGCGGAAGCTATGGCGCTCAGCCTGGTCTCCACATCTTCCGGCGCCGAGCCAAGAGAGTTCAGTCGTCCGTCAAGGTGAGCGGTCATTCGGTTCCGGGGTTCGAGACCGGGGCCGCCCGAGCGGCGCCCGGAGGGGTGAACGGACTTTTGCGAGCACGGTCATCTGGGTCGCGACGACGCCTCGCGCTCGCGACGAAAATCGTCGATCTCGTCGATCACGCTGGCAACGTCCCTGATGCCCTCTTTGAGGGCGTCTTGAGAAGGAAGGCGCGGCATTCCGCCGCCGGGCAGCGGGTAGCGGGTCGATGTGCC
The DNA here is from genome assembly GCA_026400425.1 of Hyphomicrobiales bacterium. GTDB lineage: Bacteria > Pseudomonadota > Alphaproteobacteria > Rhizobiales > Xanthobacteraceae > Tardiphaga. The sequence continues at coordinate 3,589 of JAPLPC010000555.1, forward strand.
GTAGCTACTGAACGCGTCGAAGCCCGCAAGGTCCGGCCTGAATACGTGGTCTGCCGGAAGCATCGCCGCGAGCGCTCCGATCTGATGCGTTGTGCCGAAGGCGATGGTCTCGATCGTCAGCACGGCCTTCGCGAGCTTCTCCGCAGCCTGCTGCAGGTGAAACGCCGCATTGCCGGGATCGACCTTCAGGACGAGCCGTGCGACCGCGATGTCGTTCCTGGCAAGCTCGATGAAGCTCTCGGCCTTCCCACTCATCCGGCGATTTCCAGCCGCCGCGAACGGCTGCGGTAGATCTCGCGTCCCTCGGAGACGATCGCGTTGAGGAACGAGCCGGCATCGTCCTTTTCCTGAAGGAAAGTCGATCGCGACACCGGCACGATGTCGCACCCGAGACCGCACGCAACGATCGGCCGCGCGACCGCTTGGTGCGAGTAGTCAGAGTCGGGAAGTCCGTCGGGCATGACGACCAATAGGTCGAAGTCGCTATCCGACCGGGCATTCCCCCGCGCACGACTGCCGAACAGCCAGATGGATGATGGCTTCAACTCGGCCACCAACCGGTCCCTGAGGAATGCGATCGCGGCCTCTTCGTTTCGGAAAGGGCCGACCGGTACCAGCTTAGCATTGCCGAGCAGGCGGCGGATGTCCGCATCGCCGTCATTGCGAAGCAACTCCGCCACGCTCTGGAGGATGTCACGATGCTCCGGTTTGGCGCGGATCGACTGGACCGGCAAAGGCATCGATTTCTCCCGTAATACGATTCCGGCCTAACGTATTACAGCCCCGCCATGTGTCAAGGCCGACAAAGCCGGCGTTTCCATCGTGCCGTCCTCTAACGGCACGGCTTACGCCGCAGCCGTTTCAGGCAAAGCAGGGCGTGGCTTGCGGCGGAGCGCTTTCCGTTCCTTCTCGCAAGCGGCGAGGATGGCCTTGGTCCAAAGTGCCATTCCCTCCGCCTTGAGGGCGATGCGCTGCGAAGAGTTGTAGTGAATCTCCGTCACCGGAGCCATGCGCTCCCTCTCGGGCATGACGTCCCGCGGCAGCTTGTGACCGAGGATCGCCGATGCCGCGCCTCCGAGCCGCTTGTCGTCGAGGAAGGCGCCCAGCGTCCGCCGCACGTCGTGCAGCGTCCACGGACGGATGCCGTAGTGTTCGAAAAGGTCGACCCGCTTCTTTGCCTTCTCCGCCGCTTTCGGGCCGGGCTTGCCCGGCCGGTCCGGCTTGTTCTTGCCGCGATGATCGAACACGCGTCCCTGCAGGCGGTACATCAGGAGGTTCAAAGCGGCCTGGCTGACCCTCTCGTCGCGGTCCCTGCCCGAGAACATCCATTCCGATTTCCCGCCCGAGTCCTTGTAGAACCCGTCCAGCACCTTCAGTACCTCCGGAGGAATGGGAAGCGCATGAGGTCGGCCGCCGTCCTTGCCGCCCTTCATCTCTTCGCGGTTCCAGTTGGCGATCTTCCAGCCGGGCAGTTTAGCTTTGCGGTCCGGAGCGAACATGCGGTCCGGACGCAGAACCAGCAGCGACCACGTCCGCTGCGCCGGGAGTACCGCGGCCCAGAGCGCCCCCACCGTCCCGGGATAGGTGGCATGTTCCTTGTCGGACAGATGGCGGAACGTGTCGGCGACGACCATCGTCCGCGCAAGTTCGGCGATGGTCGGTTCGTGATATCTCACGTTCGACTTGTACTTCACCGACCAGCGGGTCCACCAGGGATACTGTGTGTTGTTTAGGCCCGCCTTGGCGCCGTGATAGCTCCACGCCCAGGTCAGCATTTCACGGCCCTGCCTGACGGCCCGATGCACGGCGGACTTGCCGTAGGCCGCGAGCATGCGGTCGCGGACGACTTCGAGATCGTCGTTGGTGACCGTCGCAACCGGCCGATCGTTGACCAGGGCGAATTCCGGCAACTCCAGATACTTCCGGTACTGCGGCCTGTATGAGGCCTTCAATTCCGGAAGCTTGTCCTCGAGAAACTTCTCCGTCATCCGCCGCCAGGTCCACGTCGGATAGATGTCGCCCTTGAGCCGGCGACGCCCCCATTCAGAATTGTCGTCGGCGACTTCGTCCGCCGTCCGCCAGTCCGAGCCGTCGTGATAGGCGGCCTGGCTGCGGAAGCCGTCCTCTTC
>JAPLPC010000544.1 GCA_026400425.1 Hyphomicrobiales bacterium
CGTGGTCGCTCGCACTGGTGTTCGTGGTCGGCGGCATCGTCGGCGGGATCGCCGGAACCGCAGCGGCGCGCTCGCTTTCAGTCCGTCGCGGCGCGCTGAACGTCGTTTTTGCGATTATCATTATCCTCGTGGCGCTCTATATGTTGGCCCGCAACATCTATGTGACGTAATGACTGGCGCATGATGCGTCTCCGGAGAACATCATGAGCGAGCGACCTCATCTCACTGTCATGCCGACGCGCCGTGCCGCGCTTGGTTTCGTCGGCGGCGTCATGCTGCTTGGGTTCGGCCCGCAGGCGCGCGCGGCCACCGGCGCCGATCAGGACGACGAGGTGCTCAACGAAGCCATGGTGCTGCGCGATCCCGACATTCCGGCGTCGGGCAATCCGAAGGGCGATGTCACGATCGTCGAATATTTCGATTATCAGTGTCCGTATTGCCGCAAGCTCGCGCCGGAGCTCCGCGCCGTGGTCAAGGAAGACGGCAAAGTCAGGCTGGTCTCGAAGGACTGGGCCATTCTCGGCCCGGTCTCCGTCTATGCCGCCGGTCTGGTGCTGGCGACGCGCTATCAGAACAAGTTCATCGAAGCGCAGGACGCCATGATCAGCATCAACACCAAGCTGACCGAGCAACTCGCCCGCGACACGCTGGCCAAGGCCGGCATCGACGTCGATCGTGCCCTGGCGGATCTCTCCACCAACAAGGATGCGATCGCCGCCAAGCTGAAGCAGATCGACAGGCAGGCGACGGCGTTCGGGTTCAAGGGCACGCCGTCCTTCATCGTCGGCAAATTCCGTATTCCCGGGCCGATCAGCAAAGACAATTTCAAGCTGGCCATTGCCGATGCCCGCAAGGCTGCAGCCGGCAAGAAATAGCGCACAAACGATAATGCGCCCGGGGGCCGGGAGCATTATCCAAGACCGGATGCACCGGCCGATGGTCGTTCAAGCCCGTGAGCTTACGACTTCACCTGCGCCGTCAGTCTGTTCCAGTCTTCCTTGGTGCGCACCTTCAGTGCTTCCCAGCTGTTCTGGGCAACATCCCAGTTGACGATGGTACGGCGTTCCTGCGCGGTCTGGCCGCTGGCCACCGACGACGTCGCCATCGAATCGTGCATGTAGACGCCGATGCCGAGGATCAACGCACCCAGGATCATTCCGACAAACATCCGCATCGCAAAATCTCCAATGAGCCCACATAACGCGACGCGGATGGCAATGGTTCCCGGGCGCTCTGTCTTGGCTGTGCGGGAAGCGGGTGGCATTGCTTTGTACTGGCCGCCATGATGATCCTTGTCGATCATGACCGTGCATCTCTCCGATCAGTCCGTGCTCGCGGGCGCCGTCCGTCAACTGGTGAAAGGCGATCCGCGCCTGAAACCGGTGCTGGCCAAAGCGGGCATGCCGGCACTGCGCCGGCGGGCGCCCGGCTTCGAGGGATTGGCCTCGGACGGCTCGGCCTGTCGGCTGCGAAGATCAAGACCATCAAGCTGGTCGCCAAAGAGCTGGTCGAGCAGCGCCTCGATCTCGATGCGCTGGCGGAGCAGGACGCGGACGCCGCACACGACACGCTGATCGGGCTGCACGGCATCGGGCCATGGACCGCGGACGTCTATCTGCTGTTTTGCCTTGGCCATGGCGATGCCTGGCCGGCCGGCGATGTTGCTCTGCAGGAAGCCATCAAGGTCGGGCTCGGTCTGGACGCGCGGCCGACAGCCAAACAGATGGCGCCGCTGGCCGAACCCTGGCGCCCACTCCGCGGCGCAGCGGCGCATCTATGGTGGGCCTATTATCACGCCATCAAAAAACGCGACGGCGTCATCGCGGGCGCATGAAACGAG
>JAPLPC010000322.1 GCA_026400425.1 Hyphomicrobiales bacterium
GCGTTCTGCGCTGATCTAGTGCGCAGCAACGATTTCGACCGTTACGCATCGACACTGTTCGTGCCGGCCGACAAGCGTCGCCCGCTATTGGCGCTGTATGCGTTCAATTCCGAGGTAAGCCGCGTCCGCGATCAGGTCAGACAGGCATTACCCGGCGAGATCCGGCTGCAATGGTGGACCGATGCATTGGCGGGCAACGGGCATGGCGATGTCGAACAAAATCCCGTCGCCGCCGAATTGCTGTCGGCCGTGCGCAACTTCGCTCTGCCGGTCGATCGTCTGACGAAGCTCGTCGATGCGCATGTCTTCGATCTCTACAACGACCCCATGCCCGATCTCGCGGTGCTGGAAAGCCATTTTCGCGATACCTCCGCGACGTTGTTCGCCTGCGCCGCGCGAATCCTGGGTGATCATTCAGAGGCAGTCGATCACGTCGCTGAGCATGCCGGTCTGGCCGAGGGCGTCACCCGCATCACCGCACGCCTGCCTTACGATGCGGCGCGCAGCCAGCTCTATCTGCCGCTGGACATGCTGCAACAGAACGGCGGCAGCGAGCACGAGTTTTTCGCCGGCAAGACGACCCCCGCGATCCGTGCAACGCTCGACCAGCTGCTCAAGGGCGCGCAGGAGCAACTGGCCGTGGCCGATGGCATGCTTGCTGATGTCGCCGTGCCCGCGCGTGCCGCATTCCTGCCGATGGCGCTGGTGAGTTATGATCTCAGTCAGATGGCAGACCCGGGCGTCGATGCATTCGAGCTGTATATCCGCTCGCGTCTGCGGACGCTGTGGACGCTGTGGCGGGCGTCTTAACCTGTCACGTCCGGATTGCTTCACTGCGCTCGCAATGACGGCAGGTTTTATCCCGGCGGCATCTGCGTCTCGAAATTGAAGCGATCCCGCAGGTTCTTCCGCGATTCCAGGATCGTCTTGAGAAATGCGCGATCGGCATCGCTCTTCATCAGTGGTTCCAGCAGATCGACCTGGTTCATCGCCACCAATTGCAGCACCTCGGTACGGATCGCGCCCGATGCATCACGCGGCAGCGATGGGATCACCTGCAGATGCTCCGGCGGCTTGGCGGCACTCGCCATGCCGAGTTCATTCAGCAACTGGCTCTCCAGCGCAACATCGTCCGCTTCCACAAAGGCATAGAGGCCGACGCCGCTACGGCGATCGGCAAACGCCACGATCGCCGCATCGCGCACCGACGGATTGCGCTTGATGAGCGCGAGCAGCGGCGGCGCATCGTTGACCAGGCGCTTGCCGCCGCCTTCGCGGTCGGTGAAGTTGAAGATGCCGCGGGTGATGGCGCGATACACCTTCTTGCCGGTCATCAGCCAGATCCGCGCCGGCAGCGACTTCTTCGACAGGATCTGCTTTTCCTTCGCGGTCAGAAGCTCCGGCGCATAAGTGCGCTTGTGCTTGAGCAGATGGCGGAGGTCTTCATAGGCCGCGATGCGGAACAGGCGGCTACGCGACTTGAAGCAGACCGCAAGCTGGAAGTCGGTGACGTAAGCGAGGCCGTCGCTGCCCTGCAGCCAGTTCTGCTCCTTGGCGAGATCGTTGTGGCAGACGCCCATGCGATGCAGTTTTCTTAAAGCCAGCTTAGCCGACTTGAAATAGCGCGCATCGTTGTAAGGCTTTGCCAAATGCAGGGCGACGCCATCAATGAAGCCGCGCACCAGTGTGCGCCGGCCGGCCCAGAGCAATTCCGGTCCAACCCTGAGATCGCGCGCCAGCGTCAGCGCGCGACGTTCGCGCGTAAACAGATGCAGCGCGAGAACGAACGACCACCACGGCACCTGATCGAGCCGGCGCAACACCGCATCGACATCACCGTCGCGGGTGCGGAAACGGCCGCGCTCGACGGTCGAAAACACGTCGCGCTTCAGCAGCACGCCTTCGGTCCAGTGGGAAGACAGCGCCGCGGCGTCCTGTTTGGGCAAGCTCATGACAGATCCAACCGAGCGCGCTTTATGCCGCCAGCGCACGGACGCTCATGGCCTGCTTCTTGGCGACGGTCTTCTCGTTGCCGCGCAGGCGCGAGCCGTCCGGCTTCTTGGTCGGCGGCGAGGCCAGCGGCGGGAACAGGCCGAAATTGACGTTCATCGGCTGGAACGAGCGCGGCCCGGCATCGACCGTCTCGATATGGCCGCCGGTGATGTGGCCGAGCAGGGCGCCGAGCGCCGTGGTCGCCGGCGGCATCGCCAGCGACTGGCCCTTGGCTTCGGCTGCCGCGCAGAGCCCGGCGATCAGGCCGACGCTGGCCGATTCCACATAGCCTTCGCAGCCGGTCATCTGTCCGGCGAAGCGCAGCCGTGGCTGTGCCTTGAGGCGCAGCTGCTCGTCGAGCAGCTTCGGCGAATTCAGGAAGGTGTTGCGATGCAGACCGCCAAGCCTGGCGAATTCAGCATTCTGCAGGCCGGGAATCATGCGCAGCGCCGCTTGCTGCGGGCCGTATTTCAGCTTCGTCTGGAAGCCGACGATATTGTAGAGCGTGCCCAGCTTGTTGTCCTGGCGCAGCTGCACGATGGCGTAGGGCTTGACCAGCGGATCGCGCGGATTGGTGAGGCCGACCGGCTTCATCGGCCCGTGCCGCAGTGTCTCGCGGCCGCGCTCGGCCATCACCTCGATGGGCAGGCAGCCGTCGAAATAGGGCGTGTTCTGCTCCCATTCTTTGAAGTCGGTCTTCTCGCCAGCCAGCAGCGCGTCGATGAAAGTTTCATACTGTTCGCGGGTCATCGGGCAGTTGATGTAATCGGCGCCGGTGCCGCCGGGCCCGACCTTGTCGTAGCGCGACTGGAACCAGGCGATCTCCATGTCGATGGAGTCTTTGTGCACGATCGGCGCGATGGCGTCGAAAAAGGCCAGCGCGTTCTCGTCCGTCAGTTCACGAATGGCATCAGCCAGAGGCGCCGAGGTGAGGGGGCCGGTCGCCACGATGACATTGCTCCAGTCGGCTGGCGGCATCCCGGCGACTTCGGTGCGGTCGATCGTGATGAGGGGATGGTCTTCCAAGGCCTTGGTCACCGCGCCGGAGAAAGCGTCGCGATCCACAGCGAGCGCGCCGCCGGCGGGCACCTGATGGGCGTCGGCACAGCGCATGATCAGCGAGCCGAGCTTGCGCATTTCGGCATGCATCAAGCCGACAGCGTTGTTCAAAGCGTCGTCGGAACGGAATGAATTGGAGCAGACTAGTTCGGCGAGGCCATCGGTACGATGGGCATCGGTCATCCTGACCGGACGCATCTCGTGAAGGACCACGGGGATGCCGGCATTGGCGACCTGCCATGCGGCTTCGGAGCCAGCGAGGCCCGCGCCGATCACATGGACACAATTTTTCGGCGAGCTTGGGTCTGAAGGGGCGATTGTCATGGCCCCGCATGTAGCGCGTTTTAAAGCGAAACGGAATTCGCTTAAGCCGGGTTCCGCAGGTTACTCAGTGCTTCGCAACAGCTGTTCTGCGGTTTGCCACGATCGCGCCCGCTGGTGGCGGGCGCAATTCGTGAAACGTCAGTGGACGAGGCCGTCCGGACGCATCAACCGTTATAGGCGCCGGAAGCCACGCGCGGAATATCGGAGCGGTCGAGACCAATGTCGGACAGTTCACGATCGCTGAGCTGCGACAGCTCGGCAACATTGCGCTGATAGTCACGGAAAGCCTGGATCATACGGATAAGCGAGAGCAGCATCTTATTTCTCCTTCACGGTGTGCGATTCATCTCTTGAAGAGTGCGTCGCTGTTGAAGTGAATATAGATGACCATTTCGCAGTGCGGCAGTTCAGATGTTGGTTTCGCTGTTGAAGTGAATATAGATGACTATTTCGCAGTGCGGCAGTTCAGATGTTGCGATGCAGCTAGGCGATTTGCGCATACCTCTGGCAAGGAATGATTAACCTTTCGGCGCTCGATGGCGTGTCTTAGGGCAAGTTGCACACCGCGACACCAAGGTCTCGGAGTTCAGAGTTAATTAGGCGATTAACGTACGGTTTTAAAGAGTTTTCACCATCATGGCTGGATTGTGATGGGGCGATGAACTGCCAGCAGGCGGTCTCAGGACCGATCGTTAACGACCAGAAGTTAGGCATGCGCGAATCGCATGCTTCTGAAAAAGTGAACAATAGTTCATTCGGAAAGGGCGCTTCTGGAACCTCGATTTAGTCTGTCTTCCGCATCGTTGGCCAAACGAATTGACTACCGGTTCCCTGGAGCCTTGCATCGGTCGCGCAAGGCGCGGCATTCGGGAAACACCCGGCAAGTCTTTCCGGAAAGCCAAATGATCCTCGCGCCGAAACGTGAGCAGCAGGCGCCGTGTGCCACGGGCGTCTGCTGCTCACTTGCGACTCAGTTATCGCGGCCTTTGAAGAGCGATACCGGGAAGTGAGCAGCATAGCGCTTGGTCGATGATCGCCGTGGCATCACTGGCGGGTCTGGATTGCGCTCGACCGCTTTTCGATAAAGATGCCAACTGGCATGGCCGAGCAACGGGATCACCACTGCGAGCCCGAGAAAGAATGGCAGCGATCCCGCCACGAGCATTGCGGCCACGATGCAGCCCCACATCGCCATCGCTGCAGGATTGCGCGCGACCACCCGCAATGACGTGGTCACGGCATCCATCACACTGGCATGACGATCCAGCATCAGCGGAAACGATACGGCGCTGACGCCCAGCGCCACCAGCGCAAACAGCAGTCCGGTCCCGCAGCCGAGCACGATCAATTGCCAGCCTTGCGGCGTCGTCAGCACCTGCGACAGGAAGTCAGGAATGCCCGCCGCCGGCGTATTGCCGAAAGTCGAGACATAAATGGCCTGCGCCGTTGCGATCCAGGTCAAAAACAGCACCAGCAGCGCCAAGCCGAGCGTGACCATGGCGCCGAACGATGGCGAGCGCGTGACGTCCAGCGCATGCCACGCCGATGCGTCCTCCCCGATCTCCCGGCGTCGGCTGAGTTCGTACAGGCCAATGGCTGCGAACGGCCCGAGCAGGGCAAAGCCCGCTGCCAGCGGAAACAGCATTGGCAGGATCGCATAGCCGAGCACGGTGCGCGCCAGCACGATGCCGATCACGGGATAGATCAGGCACAGCATGACCGCGTGGCTGGGTACGGCCTTGAAGTCGTCCCAGCCGAGCCGCAGGGCATCGCCGGATAAGGCCATGGTTATGCTCCCTTCGCAGGTACGGCCTTCCGCACGACGAGCGTGAGAGCCGCCCGAAAATGATCGCAACCAGCCAGACCCGCATGCGCTGAGGCGGGCTGCCGCGACCTGTGTTGCCATCCTAGCGCCGAAGCGTGATGGTTGGCTGTCACGCTTGGGTGAGGGTGCGGTGCCGCCCAATGTTACGTTGCAATGCGGTCTATCTGTCCGCGGCCATGGAACGGAGCAGCGCGGCTCGCCTTGTCTGTCGCCGATGCCATTGGCAACGGAGGCTGACGAGGAGATACTACGGCCGGCGGTCATTAGCCGGTCACATGTCGCGGTAATCCTTCAAGATCATCAGAAGCATTGGGAGCTATCAAATGAGTATTTTCGGAAAGATCATGAGCGCGATTTTCGGCGGCAGTGCTAGTGCTGCGGCGCCCGACGCGGCCCCCGCCGGGGGCGCGGCTGCGCCGGCCGGAGGTGCCGCGCCTGCCGCCACGGTCGATGTCGCGCCGATCCTCGACGCCGCGGTGAAGGCCAAGGGCGAAAAGCTGGAATGCCGCACCTCCATCGTCGATCTGATGAAGGCACTCGACATCGACAGCAGCCTCGGCGCCCGCAAGGAGCTCGCCAAAGAGCTCGGTTTCACCGGCGACAGCAACGACAGCGCATCGATGAATATCTGGCTGCACAAGCAGGTGATGGCCAAATTCGCCGCCAATGGCGGCAAGCTGCCGGACGATCTCAAGCACTGAGCCGTCGTTACGGCGCAACGTTGAAACCCGAGGCCCGCGCTCGCGCGGGCCTTATCGTTGTGAAGTCCCGCGCTCGCGCGGGCCTCATCGCTGTGATATGCCAACTACAAACACGAACTCACGCAAGAGCCAATCGGGGAGACACGGCCATGGATCGGATCGATCGCAGGACGATCATGACCGGCGGCGCGGTTGCGCTGGCCGCAACGGCTGTCGGTGCCGACGCCGTGCGGGCGCAGGCCGGGCCGAAGAGCCTGTTCAAGGTCGATGCGGTGACCATCCCCATCGTCGGTGAAACCGATGTTTTTCCAGTCCGCCGCATTTACTGCATCGGGCGCAATTACGCGGCGCATTCGCGTGAGATGGGATCCGACCCGACCCGCGAGCCGCCGTTCTTTTTCCAGAAGCCGACCGATGCGATCCAGAACGTCATGATCGGCGAGGTCGCCGATCATCCATATCCGTCGCTGACCAAGAACTATCACTACGAGGTCGAACTGGTCGCCGCGCTGAAATCCGGCGGCACCAACATCCCCGTCGATCGGGCGCTCGACCATGTCTATGGCTATGCGCTCGGTCTCGACATGACCCGCCGCGACCTGCAGCGCGCCATGGGCGACGAGAAGAAGCCATGGGAGATCGGCAAGAGCTTCGATCATGCCGCGGTAATCGGCCCGATCCATCCGGCCGCCAAGACCGGCCCGATGACCAAGGGTCCAATCTCGCTGGCGGTCAACGGCACGGTGAAGCAGAGCTCGGATCTCGACAAGATGATCTGGAGCGTCGGCGAGCAGATCGCCAAACCGTCGGAGGCGTTCGAGCTGAAGGCCGGCGACATCATCTATTCCGGCACGCCGGAGAATGTCGGCCCGGTGGTTGCGAGCGCAGCGAAGCAATCCAGTCTGACGTCCCGACAGGGACTGGATTGCAGCGTCGCTGAGCTCCCCGCAATGACGAACCGTGGGTCAGCCCCTGATATCCGCATGCTCCGGATGCCGGTCGAGATAATCCACCACGAACGAGCATCCGGCCACCACCTTTCGGCCATCCGCGCGGATCAGATCCAGCGCACCCTTCACCAGTTCGGACGCGATGCCGCGGCCGCGCAGGGCTGGCGGCGTCTCCGTATGGATGATGATCACGCGATCGCCAGCCAGGCGATAATTGGCGAAGGCCATGCTGCCGTCGACGGCCAGTTCGAAGCGTTGGGCATTGGCGTTGTCGCGCACGGCGGAAGCGGCGAGGGTGTCGGTCATGAGGCATTCCGATCAGATCAATCAACTGATCTGAACGTAAGCACGACGGCTGCGGCCGGCAATGCGGCCGAATGCCGATCAGCCCCGCTCCGTCGTCAGTGCCACGGTGATGTCGTCCATGCGCGAGAACATGAAATTCGGCGCGCGCGCTTGCAGCGCCGCTGCGCTGGTATAGCCCCACGCTACCGCGCCGAAATCGATGCCGGCCTCGCGCGCGGCGTCGATGTCGCGGATCTCGTCGCCGATCGACAGCGCGTCGTCCACGGATATTCCGGTGCGCCCGAGCACGCGGCGGAACTTGGCCGTCTTGCCGAACAGACCGGCCGTGCAGGCGAACACGGCGACGTCGTCGGCGAGGCGGCCCAGCACCTGTCGCACATTGCTTTCGGTGTCGGAACTGACCACGGCGATGACCACGCCGCGTGCTTTCAATTCGGCGAACATGCGGTCGACGCCGGGAAACAGCGCGATCCGATCGATTTGCCGCGCTTTCATCTTGCGCATGTCGCGCGCGATCAGTGGGATCCGCCATTTGGCGACGCCAAGCAGCCGGATCAATTCACGGGCGCCGACATTGCGCATCTCCGCAATGCGATCAGCTTCGACGCGCGAGAATTTGTGTTTGTCGGCGACACCGTTGATGACGCTGAGAAACCACGGAAAGCTGTCAGACAGCGTGCCGTCGAAATCGAAAATGGCGAGTTTGTAAGGCATGTCACTGAATATGCGGCGGCGAGCAACGTGCCGTTGAAATGATGATGAGAGGCGCTGGAATCGAGGCTGCTTGCAGCACAGCTTGACCAGTTCGCAGCACCGCATCAAGCGCGCAATCGCGCGACGAATGGATGCATGGGCGCCGCCGGCATGCTACTCCGGTCGCAACCGCTTCACATTCCCCTCAGGAGGCCAGCATGGCAGACGACCGACCAAACCAGAAAGGCCCCAACACCAAAAAGAAGCAGAAGTGCAAGAACTGCGAAGGCAAGGGCCTGCTGAAGAAGGGCGAGAAGGTGGTGAAGTGCCAGAGGTGTCACGGGACGGGGCTGAGGTGAGGGCGCGGCCGGGCAGGTGACAGGGCGCTCCGATCTGATAGACTTGCCGGGCAAGGTGGACGATGAACGATCTCCTCAAGCGCATTACAATTGATCCGGAGCGGATGCACGGTCGGCCGTCCATTCGCGGTTTGCGGATCACCGTTGCCGATGTGCTCGGTCTGCTGTCGGTTGGTCAGTCCCGTGAGGACGTCTTGAAAGACTATCCTTATCTGGAGGACGCGGACATCGACGCGGTTCTTGCGTTCGCCGCACTACAAATCGATCACCCTGTTATTCCAGCGGAGTGATGCGTGCTCTTTCTGGTGGATGCGCAACTTCCACCGCTGCTGGCAAAAGATCTGCGTGCCGCCGGATTTGATGTGCTTCATATAGCAGATCTCAATCTTCTCGCAGCGACTGATGTTCAGATCTGGAGCGAAACCGTCGCGCGATCCGCCGTCTTCATCACCAAAGATCGAGACTTTGCTCTCCTGCCGGTCGCTCTGCATGTGAGGCTGACCGCCGGATGCCCGCCTGCTATCTCAATCCTTCGTCCGGAATGTTGAGTACTCCGCCACAGGCTTTGCAATGCACGGCATCGCTGTCGTGGCGTTGCAGGCCGCAGGCGGGGCAAGGGAAGCGGACCTTACTGGGACTGAGCAAAGCGCGGGCCAGGTTGAAGAACAGCGTGACGCCGAAGATCATGATCACCACGGTGATCAATCTCCCGGTGGTGCCGGGCAGGGTGATGTCGCCGAAGCCGGTGGTGGTCAGCGCAGTGACCGTGAAATAGAGCGCATCGGCGTAATTCTGGATCTGGTCGTTGCGGAATTTCTGGGTCTCGTAGACCACCGCCGTCATGACGAAAATGAACACTGCCAGATTGGTCACCGCGATGATGACTTCTTCATTGCGCCGAAAGAGCCGACTGTCGCTGCGCAGCCGCGCCAGCATCTGGTAGTCGCGCAGCAGACGGAGCGTCCGCAGGATGCGGAGGAAACCGCCGCCTTCGCCGGCCAGCGGTGCCATGAACGAGATCATGGCGATGATATCCGTCCATGTCGCCAGCCGCCGGAATTCTAGCAGCCGGCGCCGGCTGATCGACATGCGCGCGGCGAAGTCGGCGAAAATCAGAATGCCGAACAGAATATCGAGGGTTTCGACCACATCGTTGGACGGCATAAACGACGTTGCGACGATGAAC
>JAPLPC010000087.1 GCA_026400425.1 Hyphomicrobiales bacterium
ATCCATCAGGGCATCGAGGCGGGCCTCGGTATCGCCGTGCTGAAGGGCATGTTCGATGCGTCGGCGCAGCCGGACAGGCTGTGGCTGAACATGGCCTACACGCTGAACGACTTCCGCTTCGACAACGACCCCCTGTATGGCAACAACCTGCTGCCCGGCGCGCCGCGTCACTATCTGCGTGCGGAGCTGCTCTACAAGCACGCCAACGGCTTCTATCTCGGCCCTAATGTGGAATGGGTCCCGGAATCGTACTACGTCGATAGCGCCAATACGTTGAAAACCGAGCCCTACGCGCTGCTCGGCCTGAAGGCCGGCATCGACAATGGCGGTACTTACTCCGGCTATATCGAGGCCCGCAACGTGCTCGATACCCGTTACATCGCGTCCGCCAGCATTCTCAATCTGGCGACGGCAGCCTCGCCTCTGTTCGAACCCGGCACCGGCCGCGCCATTTATGCCGGCGTCAAGGCACGGTGGTGACGATGCGTTTTCAAGCTGAACAATCAATCGCGAAAGGACATCTCATGATCACGCGTTCCCTGCTGTTGATCGCAGCACTCGGCACCGCCGCCATGCCGGCTTCCGCCCATGTATTCGTGCAGAGCGGCACGGCCACCATCGGCGGTTCCTATCGCGCGGTGCTCGCCGTGCCGCATGGCTGCGGCACTTCGCCAACGACCAAGATCACCGTGCAGATTCCTGAAGGCATGATCGCCGTGAAGCCGATGCCGAAGCCGGGCTGGCTGATCGAAACCAAGAAGGGGCCTTATGCCCAGAGCTACGACTTCATGCACGGCATGAAGGCCTCCGAAGGCGTCAAGCAGATTTCATGGAGCGGCAAGCTCGGCAACGAGTTCTATGACGAATTCGTCTTCTCCGCCTATCTGCCGGCGTCGTTGAAAGCCGACGCGCCGCTGTATCTGCCCACGCTGCAGACTTGCGAAAGCGGCGCTGAGGATTGGGCGCAGATCCCGGCCGCGGGGCAGGATTCGCATAGCCTGAAATCGCCGGCACCTTCGGTACGCCTCGCTGCCGCGCAGCCGGCCGATGCCATGGCGCAGATGGCGACCATGGTGCATGCGGGCGACCTGATGATTGCGACGCCGTGGACGCGCGCCACGCCGCCGTCCGCCAAGGTCGCCGGCGGCTATCTCACCATCACCAATAACGGCAAGAGCAGCGACAAGCTCATCGGTGGCTCGTTCGCCGGCGGCAGCCGCATCGAGGTGCATGAGATGAGCGTGACCGACGGCGTGATGCGGATGCGCCCACTCAATGACGGGCTCGAGATCAAGCCTGGTGCCACGGTCAAGCTCGAGCCCGGCGGCTATCACTTGATGCTGATGGATCTGAAAAAGCCGCTCACCAAGGGCGACAAGGTGAAGGCGCCATTGCAGTTCGAAAAGGCCGGCAAGGTCGATGTCGAACTCGACGTCAACGCCGTCGGCGCTTCGGCCCCGGCGGGTGGCGGCCACGCACACTAAGCGGACGTGACGTCATCGACCGATGGCGGGCGGACCGGTGAGACGAGACCGCCGCCGCGCGGTCTCGTCAGCCGCTGCGGCGTTCACAGATCTGCGGCAGCCAATGCTCAGTGCAGCCGCGGCGCCTTGAGCATGCGGGTGCGATCGGTGGACACCAGCTCCACGTCGAACGTGTCGCCACCGCGATACAGCGTAAGCGGCACGTCGCAGCCGGCGGCACCAAGCCCCCACAGCGCGCGGTAGAACGCGGCGGAGTCGTGCACCTCCTCGCCGTCCACGGCGAGGATGACGTCACCGGTCTTCAGCTCCGCACGCGCCGCCGGTCCCTTTTTGGCCACGCCGACCACCACCACCTTGTCCTCGACTTCAGCGGCATAGAGCCCGAGCCATGGCCGCGGCGGCTGATCGACACGACCGAATCTGCGCAGATCATCCAGCACCGGCTTCAGCAGATCGATCGGGACGATCATGTTGAGGTGCTCGTTCTGCCCGGCATGCTCGCGCTCGATCTGCAGCGAGCCGATGCCGATCAATTCGCCCTTGGCATCGATCAGCGCGGCGCCGCCCCAATTGGGATGCGCGGGATGGGTGAAGAATGCGTCGTCGATGAGATATTCCCAGTAGCCGGCGAACTCCTGCACTGCGGCGATCTTGCCGGCGACCGAACGCGTGCGTCCGCCCACGCCGCCGATCACCACGCGATCGCTGCTTTTGGCCGCGCTGGAATTGCCGAGCTTGATCGGTGTTGCATCGATCGCGCCGAGCGCCTGAACCAGACCGAATCCCGACTCCTGATGGATGCCGAGCACCGTGCCCGGCACGACGTTGCCGTCGCCGAGATGAATCCAGATGGTTTCGGCCTCGGTGATGAGATAGCCGATCGTCAGGATCAGGCCGTCGTCGATCAGCACGCCGTTGCCGGCGCGTTC
>JAPLPC010000016.1 GCA_026400425.1 Hyphomicrobiales bacterium
CCATCTTGTTACCATTCGACATGCCGCTGGTGCCCATATTGTCCTTGGTCATTGCACCAGCCGGCTGATTGCCTGGCGCCATGCCGGCGCCCGGCGTCTTGGTCGGATCGGCGGACTCACCGGTCACGGCCGCGCCGCCCTTGCCCTGGCTGGACTGGGCCGCAGCGAACGTGGTCGACAACATGAGCGCGCAAGCCGCGCCGAGTACGATCTTCTTCATCAGTAATCTCCATCCGTTGATAATCACGGCGACAACCCGGCATTGATCGCGACGTTCCAGTGTACTGATGGCGATCGCCTACTGCGCCCGACTTGCTCATTCTTGCGGCAACGCTAGTTGGTTGGGGAGGCAAGGGTGGAACGGGGTGACCTGAGGCTTCGCGCGGACCGGATCCCCGCCATGTTGTCTTCGCGTTCATAACGTCGTGACGCCCTATTTCCTAAATAGATTGGCCACGATGGAACCAAGTTCCACCCATGCACTTGTCACCGCATCATCGGAGATCAAGACATGCTGGTCGAACGCGGTCTGAAAGTGATGAATGTCGAAGTCGTGGGCGATGCTTATGCTATCGCTGCCAACTTCCTGAGGCGGTCCGGCGCCATTCCGGACACCTATGTCACAAATGATCATTTGCTAGAGATTATCGTCCAGCTGTTTCATGGCGGCGACAGCAACAAGCTTCGCCTCGCCAATCGGGCGATCACCCAGTTTCAGTCCCTTCAGATCAGCAACCGCACCTCTATCGTTCAACGAACTGCCATCTAAGTCCAGGGGAAGACTATCATGCAAATCGCAATCGATCGCATCATGCAGACCTATAATCTCATGGCCAACCGCGCCGAAGAAGCGAGTGCGGATGCGCGCCTCAAAGTCACGGAATACGTGCGGTCACTGTTTGAGGGGGGCGAGACCGACATGCAGCGGCTGACCGTCTGCGGTCTCACCTATCTGCGTGAGCGCGACGGCAGCAACAATCCCGTCAAGGCGGGTTACACTGGCCTGTAAGCGTTGCGTCAGCGTCCCGAGCCGGCCGCGCGGATCCCCCGCCCGGCCGGCTTTTTCACGTGACATCATCGTTCGCATCAAAAGGACGCTGTTTTTCTTCCTCCCCCGCCCTTCAGGGGGAGGGCGGGTGGGGGGCGTCCCTCGTGATTTCATAGTTTGTGGCCGCCTCCACCCTGACCCTCCCCCGCAACGGCGGGAGAGGGGACACTACGGTCGGAGCGGAAGAGGGACTCTTAAGAAGGACATTGCTGCTCGAGCAGTTCACGCCACCTTGGTTGCCTCGTCGCTTGTCTTGCCAGCATGGATAGCGCGCCAGATGCGTTCCGAGGTCAGCGGCATGTCGAGATGCGTGACGCCGTAGTCGCCGAGTGCATCCACAACGGCATTGACCACCGTGGCGAGGCTGCCGGCGCAGCCGGCTTCGCCGCAGCCTTTGCTGCCGAGCGGATTGGTGGTGGCCGGCGAGGGGTGGTCGCCGATCGCCATCAAAGGAATGTCCCCGGCGCGGGGCATCGCATAGTCCATGAATGAGCCGGTGATCGGCTGGCCTGAACTATCGTAGCTTACCTTCTCCATCAGCGCCTGGCCGATGCCCTGGGCGACGCCGCCGTGCAGTTGGCCGGCGACGATCATCGGATTGATGATGGTGCCGAAATCATTGACCGCGCTGTAGCGGGCGATGGTGAGCACGCCGGTGTCCGGATCGATCTCTACTTCGGCGACGTGACAGCCATTGGGAAAGGTCGATTGTACGTCGCTGCTCGCGTGATCGACGTCCAGCGAGGTCGGTGCTCCCTGCGGCAGTCCACCGTCCCGCATCCGCTGCGATAGCTCCATGATGTCGATGGAGCGATCGGTGCCGGCGATGGTGAAGCGTCCGTCGGCGAATTCGATATCGGCTTCGGAGGCCTCCATGAGATGCGCCGCCGCCATCTTGCCCTTGGCTATGACGAGATCGGAGGCC
>JAPLPC010000168.1 GCA_026400425.1 Hyphomicrobiales bacterium
CTAATTCTTCGCACCTACACCGCCAAGTTCACGCCAGGCGAGTACCCAGACGTCATCTACAAGACCTCCTCCTCCCCGGCACCAGGGCGCGTGGAAATCCCCACCACCGCTGAATACAAAGGGAGCCGCTACGATGTGATCTACCGCATGGAGGACAAGGGGGGGTGGTTGATCACCGATGTTGTGATCGAGGGCGTGAGCCTCGTGGCTAACTACCGCTCCCAGTTTGATGCCCAGTTCAAGCAAGGTGGTGTCGATGCCGTACTCAACGCGCTCCATAGGTCCGTCGACGAGTCCAAATAGAATATCCACACACCCCAGATGTCTTTCCATCTTGGTTCTGTCTATCGATTGGCCACATGGCGCGCCTTGCTGGGATTACTAACCTTGCTGGCTTCTGCTGATCAGGTTTCCGCAACCAATGACAATAGCAACGCCCCTTTCGTGGTGATGGATAACGGAGCGGCAATTCCAATCAAAAGCGCTTCGGACCTACCTAAAGAATACTCCGGACAAACCCTCTACCTCGGCAATGCCATAGCTCTTAAACAGCGCCCGGCCACTCCTAAGCCAACTCCTAAGCCAACTCCTAAGCCCACCCCTTCCGCACTAAAGAAGGATGCGGGCACGAGATCCGACATGCCGGCAACTGCTGTTGTTTCACCCTCGATCACCGTGCGTAAGTCTGCCGATGGTAAAGTTGCCGGAGCGCATCCCGCCGCCTCCAAGACTTCGACCTCAGGCACCACCTCAGAGGAAGACCCCGGTGATGATTATGCAAAGGTCACGACCATGCCCGATCCGATCGAAGCGGTGAACCGTGGCACTTTCTGGGTGAATCACCAGATCTACCATTATGTTCTGCACCCAGCGTGCAAAGCATACCAAACAGTGCTCCCTTCTCCTGTCAGAAGGGGGATCTACAATGTCTTCGATAATCTTGAGTTTCCAATCAGGTTTGTGAATGACCTCCTGCAGTTCAACTTCAAGAGAGCTGGCTTTGAGACCGAAAGATTCGTCATTAACTCCACGGCCGGGATCGGCGGCGTGATGAATGTCTCGAAAAAAGTCCCTTGGCTTGCTGATGTCCCGAAGACCGACACCGACTCAACTCTTGCCAAATGGGGTGTGCCTGCGGGTTGCTACATCGTTTGGCCAATCCTCGGCCCCAAGAGCCTGCGCGACACCGTCGGTTTTGTGGGGGATCTTGTCTTGGATCCAGTGACCTGGGTGACCTATGGAGCTATCGGTGGCATTGCCGGCGCCACAACTCTTGCTGTAACGACCCCCGATGCGGCTCGCAATGTCTCTGAGAAACTCGATACCTACGAGACAGTCACTCACAACTCCATCAACCGCTATCAGGCAATCCGCAGCGCCTACACCCAGAACAGGAAAAAAGTGGAATCAAATTGAATAGAATATCCACATGGAGTGCTCCCCGAAAGTTGATCCAAGTGTTATGAGGGTTTGCGGCGCGGAGGCGCCGTTAACCTCAAATGAAATGAAAGTGACATTGGAGCATTTTCACCTCATGGAACTTATCAAAAACGACGACGGCTGCTGGTAATGTCATTCGCCTGCTTGCCTCGTAGACTGCGCTCATGTCCATGGCTACGGCTTGCACCGCACGGCGCTGTGCCTTCCTGAGCTAGCGCGGCTTCCAGAGTTCCATGCCCACTCATGGCGTCCCCGCCAAGGATTGCCGAGTGATATCATAATAGACCTCCAACCCACGCCATCCCATCAAGTCACTCACCACCGTCGAGTACTCATGCCCCCTGGCGAAGCTCTTCTCGTCAATTCCCAGGCTAACTGATGAAGGACCTCATTCTTCGGGCTTTCTGGAAAGCACAAAACGGAAACGTTCATGATAGATTCCTCCATTTTGGCGACGGCAGCAGGAGAGACAGGCAACCGCCCTGCGTGGGGCACGAACCCGTTCATGACTCTCACCACACCCGGGGCATCGTAGTAGATAATGCCTCTTCATCCGTCGTCCGACAAAAGGCAACTGATGGGTGCGGCTTTCGCCCGGTATGCCCAGATCGATACAAGCCTGCATCCACTCCGGACCATGGGGGGCCAGACGGCGTCGACCATGCCGATGCTGGGCCAGAAGATGGGCAAGTTCGTGGAGTAGGGTTTTCTCCACCTCTTCCTCGGAAATGGCGCGCAGCGCCGGATTAAGCCAGACCTCCGATCTGGAGGTTATCGCCACACCCGCGGTGGTGCGCATGCGGAGATTCCAACCCACAACCAGCAGGAGGGCTAGCTTGGGAGCGTGCGACTCGAGGTAGCGCCGAGCCCTTTCCTCCAGATTGGAGTCTCGCTTCCGCCATTTCCGACCTCTCGCGCTGATCGTACCAAGTGTTATGGGTGTAAGGGATGCGATGGGTGCCGTTGTTGTCTTGGCAACATCACCCACAATCCGCCGGAG
>JAPLPC010000204.1 GCA_026400425.1 Hyphomicrobiales bacterium
CGCTTGTCCTTGCTGTCATCGTTGATCTCACCGAGCGACGAAACGCCCAGCGCGCCTTGCTCGAAAGCGAACGGATGGCACAAGTCATCATCGATACGGCGTTGGATGGATTTCTGCAGTTCGATTCCAGTTATAACGTGATCGATCTCAACCGGCAGGCCGAATCCATTCTGGGGTGGTCACGGCAGCAGGCGATCGGCACGCCGCTGTTCGATATACTCGCGACCGGGCACCCAAATCGGCATCCATGGAAGCTCTTTTTGTCGCAGCTCGAACAGGGATCGCCGGCTGTGCCCGGGACCCGGTTCGAATTCTCGATGCTGACGAAGCAAGGCCGCGAGCTCATTCTCGAACTCAGTCTGACGCGGCATGTCAGAGATACCGGAACGCTGTTCAACGCTTTCATCAGGGATCTCACGGCGCAACGCGCAGCCGAAGCTCAATTCCGTCAGGTTCAAAAGATGGAGGCCATCGGCCAGCTCACCGGAGGGATCGCGCACGACTTCAATAACATCCTCACAGTGATCACTGGTACCATCGAGATCCTGGCGCAGGGCGTTGCGGATCAACCTCAGTTGCGTGCCATTACGGAGCTCATCGATTCGGCCGCAGAGCGTGGGAGCGAACTGACCAGGCAGCTCCTCGCCTTCTCCCGCAAGCAGCCCCTTCAACCGACGGACGTCGATATCAATCCGCTCGTGATGGAAGCAGCCAAGCTGCTACGCCCCACTTTGGGAGAACAACTGCAGATCGATCTCACG
This sequence comes from Hyphomicrobiales bacterium, assembly GCA_026400425.1. Classification (GTDB taxonomy): domain Bacteria; phylum Pseudomonadota; class Alphaproteobacteria; order Rhizobiales; family Xanthobacteraceae; genus Tardiphaga. The sequence continues at coordinate 762 of JAPLPC010000204.1, forward strand.
CTCGCGACAGATGCCTGGTCTGCGATGGTGGATCCCAACCAGCTCACGACGGCGATCCTGAACCTGGCGCTCAACGCGCGCGATGCAACGCCGGACGGCGGCAAGCTCGCTTTGCGGACTGGCAATCTCCACATCGATGGCGCCACGGATGAATGCCCTTCGGACATCACGCCCGGTGACTATGTGATCGTCGAAGTGTCCGATAACGGAACGGGGATGGATCGGGACACGCTGAGTCGCGTCTTCGAGCCGTTTTTCACGACAAAGGAAGTCGGCAAAGGCACGGGCCTCGGGCTGAGCATGGTCTATGGCTTTGCCAAGCAATCCAATGGTCACGTGACGATATCGAGCATGCCAGACCTTGGCACCACCGTCACACTGTACCTGCCCCGGTCGATGTCCAATGACCTACCGGCGAGGCGTTCGCCTGTCGATCCGACCGTCCAGGAGGGCCGCGAGTCGATTCTGATCGTGGAGGACGACGCGCTGGTCAGAGCCTATGTCACCGCCCAGATCGCGGGGCTCGGCTATCGCACATTCTCTGCAATCAACGCGGAGGAAGCTGACGCCATCATCGACAGCGAAGAAGTTCTCGATCTGCTGTGCACTGACATCGTGTTACCCGGCGGGCGCAATGGGCGCCAGATCGCCGAGGACGCCGTCAGAAAACGGCCCGGCTTGAAAGTTCTGTTCGCCTCCGGCTACACGCAGGGCGCCTTCAGCGACAGCGCTTCGCTGCACAACGACATTCTGCTGCTGAACAAGCCATACCGGATCGGGGAACTATCCAGAATGATCCGGCAGGCTCTCGGGACCTGACACCATTTTGGCTCAGCCCTATCCAGAAAGCCGCCCTCGGGCACTGATTGGGACATCCGTAGTTGAACGGCCGCGCGCATTTACGAATTTTGAGATCTCCGCGAGAGATCGTGACGCGATCTCGCTTCTTCGTCAGCATGCGCCTCGCGGGGGGATTCCGATGGCACACCAGATTCCGAATTTCAGTTGTCATCTCCTGGATGATCGGTCCGGATATGCGATCGATGCCGTTCTGCCGACGGGAGAGGTCACGCAGCTGGTGGGCGTATTCGTCAGCCGCAAATCCGCGCGCGATCAGATCGCCGAATATCGCCGCACGTGGGCGACCGACACGTCATTAAAGGCAGCCTATCAGTCGTCGCTCCGCCTGATGACTTGCGACGACTGAGCCCCGCACCGGCCCATCGTTCCTGATGCAGTGAGCCGCCGATCGCGATCGCCCGCGGCGATCGATCGTCATTGTCGAATCACTTCGACACGCGCAGGTTGGCAATCGAAATCCGTCAGCATGTAGTATTTGTTGGCGTCGGTCGCGCAATACGGCAGCACCGCAGATTGCCCGGCCCGCTCCGTATCGACCTGAATCGTGTAAATCGTCACGCCGGTTGCTTTAATATTGTCGCACAGGATCTTCATGCGATTGTCTACCGCGACGCTCTGGCTGGAAAGATCGCCATACCATCTATCTCCGGTGTTCAGCCCATCCGTGAACAGGACGATGACGTGCTGATAGATGGCTGCGGACGATTCTGCCGGCGCATTCAGTGGAGATTGATTGAGCAAGGACAGCCAGCCCCAGAGCAGGCCGATCGGCTGATTGGTGGCGCCTTGCGCCGTCATTGCGCTGATGGCGGAATTGATGGCAGTCCAGTCATAGGTCAGCGGGACGATCGATACCGCAGGACAATACTGATCCTGGTCCGCGTAGAACCGCATTGCGTGCGCGGTTGGCGCCGTCGACAGCGTGTCGTAGTTCTGATCGCGATCGGTGACACAGCCGTTCCACTGCGAATGGCTCGGATTGCCGACGCTGTGATTCCAGGTATATCCGCGGCCGACGCATTGCGCGTATGTGAGCCAGTTTCCCGAGTTGCACCACGTGATCCAGGGATAGGAGGGATTCGAATAGTTGGACGGGTCCCACATGTCCCAGCGCAGCCAGTTCGCGCCGACATTGGAGGTGCCGACATTGACGTCGATCGCAAACGGAACGACGGACACGTAGACGTCGCCATTGGTCTTTGCCAGTCCCTGCAGTTTTCCGACAAAGCTGGTAGCAGCGGACTTCAACGCGGCCAGTTTGCCGCCGTTGGCCATCGATCCGGTATTGTCGAGCACCAGCGCAATTCGCAGCAGATTCGCATTCCATGAGGCAACGGACGTCGCATTGAGCGGCATCTGCGGAAAACCGAGCAGGCCCATGAACACCGTATCGATCGCGCCCGCCCCCGACAGCTTGACCGTCGCCGGCGTCGTACTAGTCGCCACAGTATAAACCGTAGTTACCGCCACGGACGGCACACTGACGTTGGTGTAGAGCGAACTGAAATAGGTTTGCGCCGTCGCGCTGATCGCCGACTGGCTGATGACGCCGCTATTCATGTCTTTGGAAACCATCAGCACGGCGCTGTCCAGGGCGACCTGCATCTGCGTACGCGCGAGGCTGGCACGGCTGTAATCGACGGCGGCGCCGACAAAGCCGATGAGCGGGACCAGGGCGATGGCAAAGGTGGCAGTGATGTTACCCCGCCGGTCCCCCCAGGCGTGGACCAGCCGACGTTGCAGTTCAGCGAATACCGATACGGACATGCGGGCATCCAGTGAGTGAATGGTCCGAAGCCATCCATCGCTAAAACACCTGCGCGGTTCGTAAGTATCAGGCACCGTATCACTACGGATTTGCTGCAACGGCCCGTCGTCCGGCAGGCGATGCGTGGCGTGGTATCATCACGACGTAGGGCGGCGCAGCGCCAATGGCTCCGATTTATGAGACGGTTTTGACTTGGGTCAAAGTTTTACCGCTGCCGCGCCCCAGAATGCGCAAGCGGTTGAGGCGCAATCAAACACCAACCCGGAGGCTGATATGTCCGACACCAATGGCATTCCGCATGATGTCCCTGCGATGGTATCGACCTTGCGCGATCGCGCCGCCCACGCAGCAGAAGTGCAATCCGAGATCGGCAAGAAACTCGGCGAGATGAACCAGCATTGGCTGGCGCGCATTCAGTCGGACTCGACGGAGGCGTGGCAGACGCTCTTCAAGGTCGGCGGGACTGCGGCTGTGGGTGAGAAGATCAAGCTCTGTGAGCTATGGATCGAAGGCGCCATGAAAAAGGCCGCTGAAGATGCGGCCTATGCGATCGAATGCGCACAGGCTCTCGGGCGCATGGAAATGGGCCTGTTTGCGATCGCCCCACCGACAGCGACCGAGCCAACCAAGACCGACTCACCTTTGGACAATGCCTGACGACAGGCTGACGCCACATCTTCACGCCTGCGACGCCCGCAGCCGGGCGATCGTCGCGCCGCCTATAGGGACCTGTCCGATGCAGCACAATACGTTCCAGCCGATCCGCAACAGCGAGTTGCCACGCTGCTTTCGGCGGCTCCATCTCGTGCTCGCCCGTGAATCCGGTCATCCCGAAGGGGATGCGGAGATCGGATATGTCTTCATTGCGCCGCTCGACGAAAACGACCGGATCGATGCAGCTGTGTGGAAGGCCCATCGTGAGGCTTGCCGTGTCACCCGCCTTCGTCCAGGCGGTGACGATATCCGCGGCCATCTGATCCACCGCCCCGGCGGCAGCTGGGCGTTCCACTACGACGTCTCCGGCACGGCGCCCGACGAGGCCGGCTTCCACTTCGACAAGGAAAGCTTCCGGCTGGGCGAGTATGTGTCGGTCCGCGAGGCCGGCACGGAGCAAACCTATCGGGTGGCGTCGGTCACACCCCTCTAGCGAGCTTCGCTGAGGCTCACGATCGCGAGCCTCAG
>JAPLPC010000588.1:0-2964 GCA_026400425.1 Hyphomicrobiales bacterium
AAAGACAAAGCGGCCTGATCGTCCGACATGACGTCACGCACCATCGTCATCGCTGGTGCGGGCATCGGCGGCCTCACGGCCGCGCTGGCGCTGGCCGCGCGAGGTTTTCGCGTCACCATCTTTGAGAAGGCCGAGCGACTGGAAGAAGCCGGCGCCGGGTTGCAGCTGGCGCCCAATGCCAGCCGTATCCTCGTCGGTCTCGGCCTGGCGCCAGCGCTTGCCCCGCATGTGGTCACCCCCGACAGCGTGAGCATCCGGACCGCCCGCAGCGGCGGCGAGGTGATCCGCGTTTCGCTGGCCGCGAGCGCACGCCCCGACGCCCCCTACTGGCTGGTGCACCGGGCCGATCTGCAGGGGGCCTTGCAGGCAGCCGTGCAATCGCACCCTGCGATCGAGCTGCGGCTGGCCACGCCGGTGCCCGACGCTCGTGCCGGCAGGGATGGCCTCGTCATCGGCGATACCGAGGCGGGGGCTTTGATCGGAGCCGACGGCGCATGGTCGAAGGTGCGCGCGGCGGCCTTTCCCGACATCCAGCCGCAATTCTCCGGCCTGATCGCTTGGCGCGGCACCTGCGACGCCGCCAGCCTGCCTCAAAGCCTGCGGCCTACCGGCGTACAGCTCTGGATGGGGCCGCAGGCGCATCTGGTGATCTATCCGATGTCGGCCGGTCAGCGCATCAATCTGGTCGCGATCGTCGGCGGCGCGCCGCTGCCGCCGGGATCAAACGCGCCCGGTGCGGGCGACGAACTCGACGCGCTTTTCAGCAGGGCCCGCTGGCCGTCCAGCGCACGCGACACCATCGCCGCCGTCAATCAATGGAGCCGCTGGCCGCTTTACACGATCCCCGACGGTGGCGCCTGGCACAGCGGGCGCGTTGCGCTACTCGGCGACGCCGCCCATGCGATGTTGCCCTTCGCCGCGCAAGGCGCCGCGATGGCCATCGAAGATGCGGCGGTGCTGGCGCAGAGCCTGTGTACGACCCGGGATGACCGCGGCATCCCTGCCGCACTGGCCCACTATGCCGCCTTGCGCATGCCACGCGTCACGCGAGTCCAACGCATAGCGCGACAACAAGGGCGGATCTATCATCTGCACGGGCCGATGGCGCTGGCGCGCGACAGCGCCATGCGGCTGCTCGGCCCGCAGCGCCTGACGGCACGGCAGGACTGGATCTACGACTGGAAATTATAGGGCGATGGCACGGTGATCGGGCTGCGGTCACAGCGCCTGATCAGCGTCCCCGCGGACGCTGGGCCGGGCTGACGGGCGCCGGGGGCGGAGCCGACGCCACGCATTTGTTCTTCTGCCACTGCTCCTCGGCGAGCTTGGCCTGGGCGCGGGTCGAAATATAGTCGTTGCGATAGGCCACTTCGCCAACCACGCTGCCGGCTGTCCCGGTCTGCGCCTTGTCGATCAGTCCCTGCAATTCGGCGGTGCGAGTCGCCAGCCGCTTGCGCTCGGCTTCAAGCTGCGGGCAATCGGTGAGGTCGTAGATCGACGGGTCGACGAATGCGCCGGACAGCATCCCATCGCCCATGCCGGCACAGCCCCCGAGCTGGACGGCGAGCAGCAGCGCAGCCGTTGCAGCGAGCCGGGGCGAAATGCAAAAACGAGGGGCGCGGGCAATCATCGGAACTTTCTAGGCGGGCTTCGTTGAGGTTGCGTAAAGCAGCGCCGGGTGGCCGGATTGAGGCCGGGCCTGAGCGGACAACTCCGATTTGGCGCAGCGCCCATTTACGGCTAAGAGACCCGGCCTGCCCCCTTGATGGAATTGGTAGACATACAAGACTTAAAATCTTGAGTCCTCTGGGCGTGCCGGTTCGAGTCCGGCAGGGGGCACCAGCGACCGCAGCCCAGGCCGAGACGCGGTCTGCGATGGACGAAACGCCCGCCAACGCCTAAATCTCTCTCATGAAACATCAGGCACCCTGGGTCGGGAAGGTTTTCGATGAGCCGCGGGTCGGCTTCGTCGCCGAGTATGGCTCGCAACGCCATCCGCTGGTGAAGCCGCCAAAGCCGGCCCCGCCGCCCCCCGCACGACCCTCGCCGCTCGACAAGATTCTCGATGAGGACCGACTCGGCTTCGCCGAATCGCAACGCATTGTGAACCCGCAGCGCGCGACCGCCGCTGCCAAACCACAACGGCCGCGCCGCAGACCGCAGGCCGGATAGGCCAACGTGCGGGATGAGTCATGCGGCGCGCCGCGACCCATCCCACAGGCGCGTTGCTACTTGTTCGCCATCACCATCGGGCAGGCGCTGGCCGATAGCGGCGAGAAGGCTTCCTCTCCCTTCACAGTGGCGAGGATCTTGAGGACGTCATAGGGGTCCTGCACCTCGGCCGGCTTCTTGACCTCGGCCAGATACATGTCGTGGACCATCAGATTGTCCGGGCGCAGCTTGCCGTTGCGCAGGAAAGCGTCGTCGAAGGTGCGCCCCTGCAGGTCCTTCACGACGGCGGCGGGATCCTTGCCGTTCGTCGCTTCCACCGACTTGATGTAGTTCAGCGTCGATGAATAGACGCCGGCCTGCATCATGCTCGGCGGCTTGCCCATCTTGGCCGCATAACGCTTGGAGAATTCGCGCGTGCGGTCGTCCATGTTCCAGTAGAAGCCGGAGGTCACCAGCAGTCCCTGCGCGCTCTTCAGGCCGACGCTGCGGATGTCGTTGACGTCGAGCAGCAGTGCGATCATCTTCTGATCGCCGCCCATCAGCCCGAATTCCTCCGCCTGCTTGATGACATTCTGCGTATCGCTACCGGCATTGGCGATCGCGATCACCTTGGCGCCGGACGATTTCGCCGTCAGAACCTGTGAGGAAAAATCCGCCGTGTTGATCGGGTGCGGCGCGCGACCGAGCGACTTGCCGCCGCCTTTGACCGCCACCTCGGTGACGTCACGCTCCAGCGCCTGGCCGAACGCATAGTCGGCGACGATGAAGAACCACGTATCGCCGCCCCGCTGC
>JAPLPC010000588.1:2998-5645 GCA_026400425.1 Hyphomicrobiales bacterium
GCGAGCGCATAGGTGTTGTAGGTCCACTGGATGAAATTGGGCGAACAGAACTTGCCACTGAGATCGGCCGAGCCACCGGCCGAGGTGATGAACATCTTGTTGCGTTCCTTGGCGAAGGTCTGCACGGCGATGCACACCGACGACACCGGCACGTCAAGAATGACATCGACGCCTTCCTGGTCGTACCACTGGCGCGCAATATTGCCGCCGACATCGGGCTTGTTGAGATGATCGGCCGAAATCAGCTGGATCGGCTTGCCGAGCGCCTTGCCACCGCATTCATCGATCGCGAGCTGTGCAGCTGCCACAGAACCTGCGCCGCCATTGTCGGCGAACAGCCCGGTCATGTCGGTGAGCACACCGAATTTCAGCGGACTGTCGTTCGCTGCGCGGACGATGGCCGGCGATGCGATCAGACCGAGACCAGTGGCGCCCACGCCAGCCAAAAATGTACGACGCTTCATTTTGTTTTCTCCCAGCTAACATTTTTTTATGCATGGGAGATTGCGTGGTGACGCGCGGCGACGCAAGCCGTTGCGACGTGTTTTGGGTCAAAGAGTCGCGAATTCACATATGTGAATGGCTGGGCGACGACGTGTCGATGAATCGCATACGCGCTGCAGCTGCACGCGGGCTTTGCTACAGATCCAGCACCAGCCGTTCGCTGGCCGAGCCGGCGACACAGACCAGCAGGCTGCGCTCGCGTTCTGCTGGAGACAGCGCACGGTCGCGATGCACAGGTTCTCCCTGCAGCCACTCCACCTTGCAGGCGCCGCAGATGCCGCCGCAGCAAGATGCCGGCACGTCGAGCAACATGCTCTCGCCAGCTGCGACGGCGATCTCCTGCCCGGATCGAGCCAACGCCAGCACATAGGCTCTCGCCTGCGGATCGACCGGCAGCGGCGGCGCAACGAAGCGTTCCACATGCACGTGAACTGCGGGCCAATCGCATGATGCCTGCTCGAATGCATCGATCATGCTGACGGGTCCGCAGCAGGCGATCAGCGCATCCGCAAGAGGCCGTCCGACCAATTGCACGATGTCGGGCCGAGGGCCGGCCCACGTATCGTGGATCACGACGTGGCCGGACTGCAGCAGCGGCGCCAGCATATCGGCGAGCGGCGGCGGGCCACGCGAGATCACATGCAAGACGAAGTCATTGCGGCCGATGCGCCGCAGATGTGCCGCGACCGATAGAAACGGCGTCACGCCGATGCCGCCGGCGATGAAGGCAAAGCCAGTCAGATGGGAAGGCAGGGGCACGCCGCCCCTTGGCAGCGAGACGCCGATGACACCGCCCCGCTTTATCTCGTCATGCAGATAAATCGAGCCGCCGCGTCCGTCAGCCTCGCGCTTGACCGCGAGCACATAGCGTTTGTTGTCCGTGGGATCATTGCACAGCGAATAGGTGCGGATGAGCCCGTTGGCCAGATGCACATCGATATGCGCGCCGGGCTTGAACGGCGGCAGCTCCCAGCGATCCGGATCCACCAGCGTGAAAACTTTGATTCCCGCACCACCGTCGGCGATGTCATCGACCACCGTTTTGACCGTCATGGCGGCCATCATCGTCACTGCATGCTGCGGACGACGTCGCCGACCCGCACGATGCCGCCTTGCAGGATTTTGCAGTTGAGGCCGGAGCGATTGATGAGCGGATCGAAGATCGACTTGCCGGTGATCTCCTCGATATGCCGGCACGGGATCGAGAGCCGGGTCGCCTCCAAAAGAGTCTCGCCGAGCCAGAATTGCTTGCCGACGAGATGGGTGAGCGGCACGCCGACGGTGGTGACATTGCGGCGATGCTCGTCCACGCCGAGATCGATGTCGTGGTCGCGCTTCAGTGCGATCAGGGTTTCAAATTCGAACAGTGTGATCTGGCGCCCCTCCTCCGGCTTCGGCGAGTAGAAGCCCTCCTCGCGGCCGACCATGTAGCGATCGCCTTCGATCCCCTTGCCGGCAACCAGCGTCAGTTCCCTCATCTCCCTCATCGGCAGGAACGCGCGCGGCGTGATGTGAAGGTGACGCACGACACCGCTCCACATCGAAGCGGCGGCATCGGATTCCGGTGTCACGATATCGAGCATGGCGTTGTTCCTTTCGCGCTCATATAGCATAGCGAGTTTGGGGCGGAGCGGCATCGCGTGCCGCTCCGCTTGTGACGAGCTCAGGTCAGTTCCTTGTTCGCCGTTTCAGGCGCGAACCAGGTCGCCGTTGCGGTGATGCAAGCACAGAAGATCAGGAACAGCGACACCGGCCACGTGGCCCTGGCCCAGGTCATCAAGGAGGCGGCAATCAGCGGGCTGAAACCGCCGCTGATGGCGGCACCAACCTGAAAGCCCAGCGATGCGCCGCTATAGCGGAGCTTGACCGTGAACAGTTCCGAGTACCAGGGCGCGCCGATGCCGAACATCACCATCTGGCCGAACGAGATCGCCACCACGATGGTGAGGATGACGATGGTCGGATCGCGGGTATCGAGCAGCCAGAACATCGGGAATGCAAACCCGGCACAAAACAGGCAGCTTGCATAGAACATGGCCTTGCGGCCGACCCTGTCCGACAGCCAGCCGAAGAACGGAATCGAGAACAGCGCCACGAACGACGCGATGAAGGCCCCGTTCAAGACCAGGCCGCGCGACAGGCC
>JAPLPC010000588.1:5668-8251 GCA_026400425.1 Hyphomicrobiales bacterium
CGCGTAGGACATGACGAACACGCCGGCGATCGACGCATAGGCGATTTCCGAGATCTTGAGGCCCACCGCAGTGAAAAACGGTTTGCGGTGATACTTGAAGACATCGACGATCGGCATCTTCGCAACTTCGTTCTTGGCCTTCAATGCGCGGAAAGCCGGCGTCTCTTCCATGCTCATACGGATCCACAATCCGACCCCGACCAGGAGGATCGAGAGCAGGAACGGGATGCGCCAACCATAGCTCATGAACTGCTCTTCCGGCAGTTGCGACACCAGCGCGAACATCCCGATGGCGGCAAGATTGCCGACGGGATTACCGACCTGCACCATGCTGCCGAGGAAACCGCGCTTGTGGGTCGGACAATTCTCCACGACCATCAGCACCGCGCCGCCCCATTCGCCGCCGAGACCGATCCCCTGCATGAAACGCAGCACGATCAGCAGGATCGGTGCAGCGATTCCGATCTGCGCATAGGTCGGCAACAGGCCGATCGCGAATGTTCCGATCCCCATCACCATGATCGTGATGGCCAGCATCGCCTTGCGGCCGACCCGGTCGCCGTAGTGACCAAAGATCGCAGCACCGAGCGGTCGTGCGAGAAACCCGACCGCATAGGTGCCGAAGGCAGCGATGACGGCCGACGCCGCATCGCCGGTTGCAAAAAAGATCTTGTTGAACACCAGCGCGGTGGCCGCGCCGTAGATCAGGAAGTCATACCACTCGACGGCGGTGCCGATGACGCTGGACCAGACGATCTTCCGCAGTGCGGCGGCATCGTCGGCTTCTTGCTTGGTAGCTGTGTGGAAATCCTCAGCGACGGTCATGTTCACTCCTTCAAAAGACATGTTCAGTTTCAGGCGCGCAGTGTCCCGTTCCGCGCGGCGACATCTCGCGGCGCAGTCAGGTCGTCTCGTGAATTCCGTATTAGTGGCCGCGCATGTGATTGCGACAGCCGGTCGTCAGCCCTCAGCGATGGCGGATCGTGCTGTGTGAGAGCACCGATTCCCTCTCATCTCGCGGGTTCGCCCATCCCGTCACAAAGCCAACATGTTTACTGTGGGAAATCAACGGTGCGCAAATCGGCAAATGCCGACGAATGCAGCAAGACAACGGATTTGCCTGTGTAAGGCGCACGATTCACGCCAATTCCGTGCGACCTGCCTAAATTATCCTTGCCCTTGCCGGATATATCTGCAGCTATGTTTTCCATCAGAAACGCCTCGACACCGTGATGGCCGCGTCGCCGGCATGACGGCGGCGCTTTGTCAGCTGGCGGGGCTTTTCGAGAAAGGCGCTCAGGGGGACCGAGATTGCTTGACGTCAGTAAGAATGCAGTAGGCTTCAATCTGAAGCAGTTGCGCGCGGCCAAGGGCCTGACCCTCGACCAATTGGCAACTCAGAGCGAACTCACGCGCGGCTATATTTCGCTGGTCGAGCGCGGGCTGAAGACGCCGTCGGTGAACGCCCTGCTGCGACTGGCCGCGGCGCTCGACGTCAATGTCACCTATCTGTTCGATCCAAATCCGACGCCGGCGCCGCGCTATACGCTGTTCCGCCAGAACGAGCAGCACTCGCCGGTTCAGGAAGATGGTTTCGACCTTGTCGCGCTCGCCGCCAGCCGGACCCGCAAGATGATGGAGCCTTTCGTGATCCGGCCGCCGTTGAAATCGGCACCGCGCGCCTCCCATGCGGGAGAGGAATTTCTGTTCGTCATCTCAGGCAAGATGGCGATCAGGTTCGAGGACGAGGAAATCATCCTCGCCAAGGGAGATTGCCTGTATTTCGCCGGCGAGACACCGCATTGGGTCCGCAGCATCGGCAAGACCAAGGCCGACGTGTTGCTCATCGTGTCGGCGACATTGCCGCAAAGATCTTAGGCTATTGGCCAAGCATTGTCCGCCCTAGGGCTTGGCTAGCTCGCCACTACGACCCGTGCGCCGCTCGCTGCAAACATCATGCGTTGATCGTTCGGTGCATCGCTGTCCGTCACCAGCGTCCACTGCGGCGGCAGCAGTGCCCAGGCGTCCTGCTCGGCGCGACCGAGCTTGCTGGCATCTGCCAGCACGAGCACGTCTTTGGCCTGCTCCATCATCAGCGATTTCAATGCCACCTGCTCGAGATCGGCTTCGCAGAGTCCGCGTTGATCGACGACGCCATCGGCGCTCATGATCGCACGGTCGGCGGTCATCCGGCGCAGCGTTTCGGCCGCGAGCGGTCCCATCGTGCTCATGCTGGTGGCGCGGATGGTGCCGCCCAGCACGATGAGTTCGATCCCCGGCGCCTTGGCGAGGAAAGGCAGCAGCGCCAGATTGTTGGTGATGATCCGGAGTTTCCGTTGCAACAACAGTCGGCCGAACGCGGCCACCGTCGAACCGGCATCCAGGATCAGGGTTTCGCCATCCGTGATCAGATCGGCCGCCGCCTGCGCGATCGCCTGCTTGGCCTTGCCGCGCACGGCGATGCGCTGATCCAGCGTCGCCTCGGCGACGTGGCCGGCGAGAATGGCGCCGCCGTAAGTGCGATGGACGTGCTTGTTCTCGGACAGGAATTGCAGATCGCGCCGGACCGTCGAGGCCGATACA
>JAPLPC010000224.1 GCA_026400425.1 Hyphomicrobiales bacterium
GCTGGCGCAGCACGTAATGCAGGATGCCGCCGTTACGATAGTATTCCAGCTCGTCCAGCGTATCGATGCGGCACAGCAGCGATACTTTCTGAGCCGATCCGTCTGCCGAGGTGATTTCGGCAACCAGCTGCTGGCGCGGCTTGAGATCGCCCTGCAGGCCACGGATCGAGACCTTCTCGTCGCCCTTGAGGCCGAGCTTCTTCCACGATGTGCCGTCCGCGAAGGTCAGCGGCAGAATGCCCATGCCGACCAGGTTCGAGCGGTGGATGCGCTCGAAGCTCTCGGTGATCACGGCGCGGACGCCGAGCAGGCGCGTGCCCTTGGCCGCCCAGTCGCGCGACGATCCATTGCCGTATTCGGCGCCGCCGAACACGACCAGCGGCACCTGCTCGGCCTGATACTTCATCGCGGCGTCGAAGATCGACATCGCTTCGCCGTCGGGCCAGTGTTTGGTCATGCCGCCTTCCGGCACATTGCCGTCGGCGCCCTGCATCATGAAATTCTTGATGCGGATATTGGCGAAGGTGCCACGCATCATCACTTCGTGATTGCCGCGGCGGGTGCCGTATTGGTTGAAGTCGGCCGGACGCACCTGGTGCTCCAACAGATACTTGCCGGCCGGCGAGTTCAGCTTGATCGAACCGGCCGGCGAGATGTGATCGGTGGTGATCTTGTCGCCGAACAGCGCCAGCACCCGCGCATCAATGATGTCGGTGATGGCTTCCGGCTGCTGCTTCATACCCTCGAAATAGGGTGGGTTCTGCACATAGGTCGAGCCCATATTCCACTTGTAGGTTTCGCTCTCGACCGTCTTGATCTTCTGCCAGTTCTTGTCGCCGTCGAACACGTTGGCATACTTCTTCTTGAAGATCGTCGAGGTCACGTACTTCTTGATGAAAGCGTTGATCTCCTGGCTGGTCGGCCAGATGTCCTTCAGGAACACCGGCTTGCCATCCTTGCCCTCGCCGATCGGCTCGACCGCGAGATTCTTGGTCACGGTGCCGGCCAGCGCATGGGCCACCACCAGCGGCGGCGACGCCAGATAGTTCGCCTGCACGTCCGGCGACACGCGGCCTTCGAAATTGCGGTTACCGGAGAGGACGGCCGCGGCGACGATGCCGTTGTCGTTGATCGACTTCGAGATCGGCTCCGGCAGAGGGCCGGAATTGCCGATGCAGGTGGTGCAGCCGAAGCCGACCAGGTTGAAGCCGACCTTGTCGAGGTCGAGCTGCAGGCCCGAATTGGCGAGATACTCGGCGACCACTTGCGAGCCCGGCGCCAGCGAGGTCTTGACCCACGGCTTGGCTTTGAGGCCCCTGGCAACAGCGTTGCGCGCCAACAGGCCCGCGGCGATCAGCACGCTCGGATTCGAGGTGTTGGTGCAGGAGGTGATGGCGGCGATCACCACATCGCCATGGCCGAGGTCGAAATTCTTGCCTTCAACCGCAAAGCGGGCGTCGTGATTGTCGGACTTCTTGTATTCGCTGGTCAGCGCAGCCTCGAAACCTTCGGCAATCGCCGGCAGCGCGATGCGGCCCTCGGGCCGCTTCGGGCCGGCCATCGACGGCACCACGTCGCCGAGATCGAGCTTCAGGGTTTCGGTGAAGACCGGATCTTCCGACTTGGCGGTGCGGAACAGGCCCTGCGCCTTGGCATAGGCTTCGACCAAAGCAACCCGCGCGGTCTTGCGGCCCGAGGTCTTCAGGTAATCGAGCGTGGCGGCATCGACTGGGAAGAAGCCGCAGGTGGCGCCGTATTCCGGCGCCATGTTGCCGATGGTCGCCTTGTCGGCCACCGACATGAAATCGAGACCGGGGCCGTAGAATTCCACGAACTTGCCGACCACGCCCTGCTTGCGCAGCATCTGCGTGACGGTGAGCACCAGGTCGGTGGCGGTGACGCCTTCCTTGAGCTGGCCCGACAATTTGAAGCCGACCACGTCGGGCAGCAGCATCGACTGCGGCTGGCCAAGCATCGCGGCTTCCGCCTCGATGCCGCCGACGCCCCAGCCGAGCACGGCCAGCCCGTTCACCATGGTGGTGTGCGAATCGGTGCCGACCAGCGTGTCGGGATAGGCGACCTCGAAGGTGCCGGTGGTGCGGCCGACCTTCATCTTCTGCTTCTTGGTCCAGACCGTCTGCGCCAAATACTCCAGATTGACCTGATGACAGATGCCGGTGCCGGGCGGCACCACCGAGAAGTTCGAGAACGCGCTCTGGCCCCATTTCAGGAACTCGTAGCGCTCCTTGTTCTGCTTGTACTCCTCGGCGACGTTCTTGCCGAATGCCTTGTTGTCACCGAAGAAGTTGACGATCACCGAATGGTCGATGACCAGATCGACGGGGACCAGCGGATTGATCTTTTTCGGATCGCCCTTCAGCGCCTGCATGGCGTTGCGCATGGCGGCGAGATCGACAACGGCGGGCACGCCGGTGAAATCTTGCATCAGCACGCGTGCTGGACGGAACGAGATTTCGTGCTCCAGCTTGCGCTTCTTCAGCCACTTCGAGAAGGCCAGAATATCTTCTTTTTTGACGCTGCGGCCGTCTTCGTTGCGCAGCAGGTTCTCAAGCAGGACCTTCATCGAATAGGGCAGTTTCGAGATGCCGGTCAGTCCGTTCTTCTCGGCCAGAGGCAGGCTGTAATAGACATATGTCTTGGTGCCCACCTTGAGCGTCTTACGGCACTTGAAACTGTCGAGTGAAGTCATGCGAGAAGGTTCCATTTCAGTTGACAGGCCCCCGATCGGGAGCTGAAACACCATCGGCGGAGGGGCCTATCGCTTGCAGCGCCGATTGTGTGCTGCATCAATTGCGTCTTATAGAATCTTTCCAGAGTTGCTGCCACATCGACAATCGTTTGCAGCCCTGCGAAATGATGCGACAACGCCGCGATACGCCGAACCATCATCAGCGGCGCAATGGACAGGGTGACGATGCGGCTGGCGGGGCAAGACCTGCGATGCGTGCGTGCCGGCCGCGAAGTTTTCGCAAATCTCGATTTCGAGGCGAAAGCAGGCGAGGCCGTGGCGGTGGTCGGCGCCAACGGTGCGGGCAAGACGTCGCTGCTACGATTGATCGCGGGGCTTATCGCGCCCTCGGGCGGACATGTCGCGCTCGAGGGCGGCGATGGTGAACTGACGGTGGCCGAGCAGGCCCATTATCTCGGCCATCGCGATGCCCTGAAGTCGGCACTGACGGTGTTGGAAAACCTGTGTTTCTGGTCGGAATTCCTCGGTGGCGTGGCGTCCGAGCCGTCGGCATGTCTGGAGGCCGTCGGCCTCGGCCATGCCGCGCATCTGCCGGCCGGCTTTCTGTCTGCCGGGCAGCGTCGCCGGCTATCCA
>JAPLPC010000448.1 GCA_026400425.1 Hyphomicrobiales bacterium
CTTGGCGATCGGCGTCGCCAGATTGCTCAGTTTGGTATCGGCGAGATAACGCAGGTCGCCAATCGGTGCAGTCCCGTTCTTGGCCAGCACGTAGAGCCCGTAAGCGAGTTCGCGGCCGCCGTCCTTCTCCGGCTCCTCAGCATTGACGACCTTGTTGCGCACGCGCTCCAGCGCCGCCCGGAACAACACGTCCGGCACCGCGAATCCCTTTTCGCGGGCGCGGGTCAGGAAGTCGGTGACATAAGCGTCCAGCCACGGATCATCACCACCCGACGACCACAGACCGAACGAGCCATTGGAGCCCTGCCGTGCCAGCAACCGGTCGATGGAGTCCTTGATGCGCTGATCGACGGAGGTGTCCATCGCCAGATGTGCGCCGGCCGCGAGATCGTTGACGTAAAGCAGCGGCAGCGCGCGGCTGGTGATCTGCTCGGTGCAGCCATAGGGATAGCGATCCAGCGCTT
Source organism: Hyphomicrobiales bacterium (assembly GCA_026400425.1). Classification (GTDB taxonomy): domain Bacteria; phylum Pseudomonadota; class Alphaproteobacteria; order Rhizobiales; family Xanthobacteraceae; genus Tardiphaga. The sequence goes on from JAPLPC010000448.1 coordinate 465, forward strand.
TCAGAATGGTCGCCGCATCCAGCGCGGTGGACAGGCTCGCCGACAGCGACACGCCGCCGGTGCCCGGTACCAGATCGGCGAACATGTCCGAGGTCAGCGTCAGGCTCTCGCCCTTGGCCAGCGTGCGGATCGACCGCCGTGCCAGGATCTGCGTGGCCGCCTTCACGTCGAGCTCGTAATGCCGCGCCAGCGTCAGGCCGTTCGGGCCCTTGATATCGACATCGAACTGCGCCCGCCCGGCACCGGATGCATCCACCGCCAATGCCATCGACGTCCGCTGTTTGGCAGCGAGCTTCACGGTGGTGGTGGGATTGCCGGTGAGCTTCACCGGGCCCGACGTCTTGACGCCGATGCTGTAGTCACCTGCCGCGCCCTCGACATTGTCGAGATCGAACGACAGCGTGCCTTTGTCGCCCGACAGCAGGAACCGCGGCAACGTCGCCGTCAGCACCACGGGATCCCGCACCGTGACGTCCACGGTTGCGCGGCCGAGCTTGGTCGCCGTCCACGCCACGGCCATGACGCGCGCGGTGCCGGCGAATTCGGGAACTGCGAATTCGATCTCGGCGGTGCCGTCGGACTTTACCGTGACGATGCCGGAATACAGCGCCAGCGGTTTCTGCGTCGGCGGCGAGCCCGAGAGCTCGGCGCCGGCGCTATCGCCACCGGTGCGCAACTGTCCGCGCGTGCCCTGCATGCCGTCGATCAGTTGCCCATAGAGATCGCGGATCTCGGACGTCATGCGGCGCTGGCCGAGATAATAGTCGTCCGGCGCCGGCGGCTTGTAGTTTGTCAGGTTGAGAATACCGACATCCACGGCAGCCACGACGATCTTGGCGTCCTCACCTGGATTGAGACCACCAAGCTTGACCGGCAGCTTCAGCGTCGTGCTCGGACGAACCAGAGCGGGCGGCGTCAAGGCGACGTCGAGGGTGCGCACCTTCTTGTCGATCCCGAACCATTTCAGCCCGATGGCACGGCCCGGCATCCGTTGCGCCGCGCTGTCCAGCGGACGGCGCAAGGTGGCCACCACATAGGCGCCGGTTCCCCAGTCCTTTCCAACGGGGATCGTGACCTTCGAGGCGCCTTCCTTGACCGACATGCTCGTGGTGGTCAGCAGCCGATCGCCGACAACATTGATCGTCAGTCGGCCGGCCGTGCGGGCATTGATCGCCACGGTCATGGTCTCGCCGGAGGCATATTCCGGCTTGTCGATCGATGTTTCCAGCAGATCCGGCGTATCGGCGCTGCCGTCCGAATACCAGCCGACATCGAACTGCACCGAGGTCAGCGGCCCGTCCGCATCGTCGGACTTCACGTCGAGCCGATAGCGCCCGGGTTGCGGCTGCAACGTGACCCGCGCCGGCTTGTCGGCGGCCACGCTGAGGCCGCCATCGGCGACGCGCTTCGTAGATTTGATCGGTTCATAGTCCCATGACGAGTTCTGCCGGTACCATTGATAGCGCGACTCGATTTTCAGCAACTCGTAACGCAGCCCGCCGCGCGCCAGTGAGGTGCCCTCGGGTGAAACCACCACGACGTCGAAGGCCGCATTGTCGCCCTCGGCGACGCTCTTGTCCTTGAACAGCGGCTTGACGCCAATCATCGGCGCCGACGGCGCGATCGGCAGCACCAGCTTGCGCTCAACGGCGCGACCGCCGCTCTCGGTCATGCGGATGAAGATCTGCGCCTCTTGCGGCCGGGTGCCGGACGCGGTGTTGGCCGGCAGGCTGACCGGGAAGGTCGCGGAGCCGTTGGCATCGGCTTCCGGCAAGTCCTCGATCGGCGTGCGCTCGTTGCTGGCGGTGCCCTCATCGGCCAGCCCGAACTGATAGCCGGGATAGCCCGGCCGTTCCGCCGCGGCCGTCACCAGCAGATCACCCTCCAGGCTGAGGCCGGAGGCAGGCGCGCCGTACAGGAAACGACCATCGACCTTCAGTTCGACCGGATTATCAACTTTAATCTGCTTGTCTTTAGAAACGATATCGAATTCGATTCGGTCAGCAACGTAATCTTCGACCATGAAGGTGGTTTCGCCGACCGCCGGTGCCTTTGGGTCGGTGAAGGCGCGCACCCGCCAGGTCCCGGTCGGTACCGCGCTGTTCAACGGCATGGTCAGGCTGCGCCCCCCCGCGCCCTGGTCCTGCAGCACCGCGCGGCGGAACTCGACACCGTCCGGCCGTTCGATTACCAGCGTCATCGGACCGCTGGTGAGCGCGTTGCCCTGCCCGTCGCGCAGCAATGCCGTCAGATACACGGTCTCGCCGGCGCGGTAGACGCCGCGCTCGGCATAGACGAAGGCGTCGGCGCCAGCGGGAACGGGACGGCCGGACACGCCGCGATCCGACAGATCGAAGGCGTTCGACTTCAGGCTGAGGAACGCATAGTCGGCCTTCTCGCCGGTCACCGTGAGCAGCGCCGGCGACAGGCCGCCGTCCCCCTTGGCCAAACCGGCCTCGAACAGCACATGGCCGGCATCGTCGGTCTTGCGGGTTGCCAGGATCTCGTTGTTGCGCGCGATCAGCCGCACTTCGGCCTTGGCCATCGGATCGGTCGAGGCCAGTGAGTTGACGAACACATGGACGCCGTCATTGCCGGAAAACGCGGTCAGGCCCAGATCGGACACGATGAACCACTGGGTCGCCAGCGAACCGTCATCATCGTCGTTGCGGCCGGCCCCAGGCCCCTTCTCCGCAGCGGTCATCACATAGACGCCGGGCTGCAATTCGCCGATCGCCTGATCGACCGGGAATGCGGTGGTGACGTCCTGGTTCAGCCGGGTCTCGGTCGACAGCTCACCGCTCCAGACTTTCTGCCCGCGCTCGTCGCCCAGCGACTCCAGCTGGTATTTGCTCAGTGCCGTCTGGAAATCGCTGCCGATCACCGTGTTGATCAGGTTGCGATCGCCGATCCGGAACACCTTGATATCGACCGCCTGGGTGTTCACCGACACCAGCGGGATGCCCTTCTGTCCGGTGCGGGGCAGCACGTAAGCGCGGCCGGTGAAGCGGACGAACGGCTTGCGATCGCGCACATAGATGTTGAACTCCGCCGATTTCGGCAGGCTCTCCTTCACCGTCGACGGCAGGCCGGTGCGCAGATTGATGTTGTAGCGCTCACCATGCTTGAGGCCTTCGACGCAGAGTTGCTTGTCCTCGGCAGACAGAGCCGGCTTGTCATTGCCGGCAAGTGCCAGGAACGGCGCGAAATCGACGCGCTTGGCGAGATCCTCGGAAAACTGGAAACAGGCCCGCGGCGATGCCGAATCCGAATCCACACTGTAATCGAGCAGGCGGAAGCCGTGATCGCCGCGCATCTTCTCGTATTGCTCGCGGACATCGGCGACTTCGCGCAAATCCAGCGACATACGCAGTGCATCCAGCGCCGGCCGGTACAGCTTGCGCGCCGCCATCGCGCGGCCGAGCACGGCCAGCGCGTCGGCCTCTTCCCCGGCATTGCCGGCGCGCTGATAGGCGAGATAGGCCGCGGTTGCCGCACGCTCGTTGAAGAACGTGGTCTCCGACGAATTGACCGGACGGATCTGCGCCACCGTCTTGGCCAGCCGCAGCCAGTTGGCGCCGTCTTCGGGGGCGATGGCCACGATCTGGCCGAGGATCTGCAACCCCGCTCGCTGATCGGCGCGGCGGAATGCGGCATCCGCATCGGTGCGCAGGGTGGCTGCGGATTTCGCAACCGGCCCTGCCTCGCTCTTGATCTGGGCCTCCAGCTTGATCGCCCGGTCCGCCAGCTCGTCGCGCCGGAACGCCTTGTCGGCGGCCTGGCTCGACACCACCCCAAACACCAGCACGGCGCAAACACCGATCGCGCGGACCAAACCCCTCATGACGATCTCCCCTGAGCGACCAACGCCGTTCGGCGCCAAAATGCGCAAAAATGGTGACGGACTGATGGCCGCCCCGATGCGCGTCGGGCGGCTTGCAGGCAGCCGACATCCCGACAGATCGGCAGCGGTCATGCCCCGCCTTTTCGGCGCATGATGGCGGCGGATCGTCGCGATGGCAAAGCCAGCCCGCGTCCGGTTGGTCGTATCCACCGGGAAAATGGTTCGCCCGGGCTTGGCCCGGGGGCGGAATTCTCATAGAGCCATGCTATGAACGCCCCGACGGTCCCATAGCTCAACTGGATAGAGTAGCGGATTTCTACTCCGCGGGTTGCTGGTTCGAGTCCAGCTGGGATCGCCAATTCAGAGCAGTCGTCCAGCCGCCATTCTGCTGGCTGTCTCGGGCGGCTGGTGTGGAAGATACACCGATGACCCGTCATTCCAGCTCGCCCTAAAGGCTCCGCCGAGCTTCTTGCAGATAGTCAACAGCATCAACTACTTCCTGTCGCTCCCGCTCTTGCGCGCGCGCTCTGGTTGCGCTTGGATGACGGAGGGTCTGGGGAATTCCAAAGCATGATGCAAACAACGACTTTGGGGCAGACCAACGTCCTATCGGCGACTTTCCATGCGACCACAACGACGGACGCTTTCGTCCAGAAATTTGTCGCGGCCGCAGATGACATTTTACGGGAACGAAAGCTGAGATTCTCCCTAACGCGGTCAGGAATGTCCAATCGCGAAGGCGGCAAATCGATCTTATCCAAGAGACTTGTGAAACGGCGCTTCTGCTGATGAGGCAACGGGTAGCGCCGACTAAACTTATTGCCGAAAAAATTGCAGCAGCCGAAATTATAACTACGGTTCAGGGGGAATTTAGTGCGGAATTCATTTGTCACGGCGATCGCAGCATTTGCGCTCGCCGGTTGCGCTTCGAGCTCGTCGGACATCAATGCGTCCTACGTATCGCCGGTCATGTATCAGCAACACACCTGCCAACAACTCGCCACGGAAGCCCAGGCGGTAACAGCGCGCGCGGCGTCTCTATCTGGAGCTCAAGACGGCCAACGTACCAAGGACGCATGGACAACTGCCGCAGCCGTCGTGATCTTCTGGCCGGCAGCATTCCTGGTCGAGGGCGATAAGCAAACTGCCGCCGAACTCGCGCAAATGAAAGGTCAGATGGTCGCGATCGAGCAAGCCTCTATCGTCAAAAAGTGCGGGATTCAGTTCAGCGGACAGCGCCCACCAGGCACATAATATTGTTGCTACGGGAACGCGATCTGGCCTGACTTCAGGAAATACATCACCGAGGTCAGCGTCAGCACCGACACGAAGGTTCCGAGGAGCACGGCGACCGAGGCGGGTTCGATCCAGCTGTCATATTGGCGGGCGATGACGAACACGTTGAGCGCCGGCGGCAGTGAGGCGAGCAGCACGGCGGTGGCGGCCCAGACCGGGGGGAACGGCCCGAGCAGCAGCATCAGGCCGAACACGATCAGCGGGTGGATCAGCAATTTGATCGCGATCAGGCCCGGTATCTCCCACGGCACCCGGCCGAGCGGGCGCAACGCCACCGTGACGCCCAATGCGAACAGGGCCACCGGTGCGGCGGAGTTCTGCAGGAAC
>JAPLPC010000118.1 GCA_026400425.1 Hyphomicrobiales bacterium
ACGACGTCGTGTTCGTCGATGCCATCCCGCACACGGCAACTGGCAAGATCCTGAAAACCGCGCTGCGCGACCAGTTCAAGGAATACAGCCTGCCGACCGCGGCGGCGTAATGTGTCAGCCTCTCCCCGCTCTGGGCGGGGAGAGGCTGACAACGACTAACCGGTCAGAGCGGCCTTCACCAAGCCGCTGGCTTTGCCGAAATCCATCTGGCCGGCATACTTCGCTTTGAGCGCTGCGATCACCTTGCCCATGTCCTTCATGCCGGCCGCACCGAGTGCCGTGATCTCGGCAGCGATGGCCGCCTTGGTCTCGTCCTCCGACATCTGCTGCGGCAAATAGGAGGTGATGACGTCAATCTCCTCACGCTCGGCGGCGGCGAGTTCGGCGCGGCCGCCCTTCTCGTACAACTCAACCGACTCCTGACGCTGCTTGATCATCTTCTGCAACAGGCTGAGCAGATCCCCATCTGAGAGCGGCGGCTTGCTCTGGCCGCGGGCCTCGATATCGGCATTCTTGATGGCCGCGTTGACCATGCGCAGCGTCGAGAGCTTGCGCTCCTGCTTCGCCTTCATGGCTTCCTTGACGGCGGTATTAATGCTCTCGCGCAGCATGTGCGTCTCCTTGTCGGCGTCCGCTCTGCGGCGCCTGAATTCTGTCGGTGACGATCTAAGCGCTTTGCCGGGAAGGCACAACCAACCCTGCCAAACGCAGGCCGGGCCTATTGCGCCGGGCCGCGGCGGCTGGAGGAGAATTCCTCCGCCAGGTCGGCCTGCGGGCCGGGACCGCCACTATCGCCGTAGGGCGGCACCATCAATGCGGCGATGGCAGCCGGTTTACCCGGTCGCCCCCACAAAGTCGGTCGCACGTCGAAGCGGATTCGAATGTGATCGGGACCAAGTGCCGCCACGCGGTCTAACCACGCGACACATGTGGCATCATCGGCGAAACAAACGCCGACCCAGCCGCGCGCCAGCGTCTGCGGTCGCGGCATTCCCCAGGCATACTGATACTGGAACGGACGGCTGTAACGCGGATGATCGGGGCTATAAAACGCGGCCGCGAAAGCAAGACCGTCATCGCCGCTGACCTGCGCCATCGGCTGCTTCGTCGCCTCATGCCAGCGCTTGGTCAGTTCGGTCACCGCGAGGCGATAATAGGTGCGCTCGTTGGCGGCGCTGCCGTTGCGATAGATCGCATGGATGGGCGCGGCCACCGTGATGGCGATCAGCGCGATCCCGATCACACAGGTGGCGAGGTTGACCACGAAGAAACGCTCCAGCGTGAAGCTGGCGCCGCACACGATCAGCACCACAGGCAGGAACAGACCCTGGGCCGCCCACAGCGATGGCATGTTGGTGCCGAGCGCCATGGCCGTGATCGGCGGCAGCACCACCGTGCCGACGAACACCCAGAACAGCAGCAACAACCCCGGCGGCATGGCGCGGAAATCGGCGAAGAACCACTTCAACCGACGCCCGGCCGCCAGCGTCCAAATGATCGTCGGGATCGCGAGCGCAGCCCCGATGCCGAGCAGGAACATGGTCGCTTCGCCGACCGAATGGTCGATCCCGAAACCGCCCTGTTGCTTGAGCGGATAGGTCAGCGTGGCGCCGTCATGCATCGCCTGCCAGTGCAGGTGCGGCCCGAGCGCGACAAGCCCGACCAGCGTCGATACCCACGGTGCCCACGACTTGAAGTAGGCTGCGCGCTGCGGATGCGCAAAGGTGGCGAGCGCAAAGCTTGCGATCAGGAACACGGAGTAATATTTCCCGAGCATCGCCAGCGCAGCCAATACGCCCGTGGCGATCGACCAGCCGATCTGCCGTGTCTCGAACGAACGCAGGTGGCAGTAGGTGGCCAGCGGCCAGATGGCCAACAGCACCGTATTGGCATTGAACCGCTGGGCATAGAATTGATAGACCGGCGTCAGCATCAGCAGCATCAGCACGACGGCGCGGGAATCGCCGCGCACGAAGCGCCGCGCGATCAGGTCCACGGCGAACAGCGCCGCCGCCGCATTGGTCATGGACAGCAGCTGGAACGACCAGTCGGTCAACGGGAACACCCGCGTCCATAGCCATGCCACCCAGTCCATCAATGGCGGATGCTTGGGATTGCCCCAGGCGAAATCGCGCCCGAGCGACCAGGTTTCCAGCGCGTCGGCGCGGAGGTCGCCGCTCTGACAGGCGATGAGGAGGAACAGCCACCAGGCTGGCTGCAATGAGCAGCGGGATCGACCAGCCGTTTTCGATGCCGTCGAGCCAGGTCCAAAACGGGCGACGCCAGCGCGCGGGCGCGGCGTCTGAGCGCGCTGCCTTGGCGGCGAAATAATCGAGCTGCACGGAAATGTCCGGAAATACCCAGTTTGGGGGTTGCTAGCCTCGAATCGCCTAGTCAGCAAGCAATCTTCGTGCGCTTTCGGCAATCGACCCCGCAAATATATTGTTTCCGCGTCTCAGGCCCGGAAAGGCCGGATCGCGATTTGCGGGGGGCCGAGACTGTGAAATTAGCTGTCCGGCTTTGACGCCGCCGAGCGGCAGGACTATGTAGTCCTCTCATGACCTCCACAGAAACATCCTCAGCCTGGCCGGACCATAAACCGACCGCGCTCCTCGTGCTCGCCGATGGCACCGTGCTGGAAGGCTTCGGCCTCGGCGCGGAAGGCCAGGCCGTCGGTGAAGTCTGCTTCAACACGGCGATGACCGGCTATGAAGAGATCCTCACCGATCCCTCTTATGCCGGCCAGCTCATCACCTTCACCTTCCCGCATATCGGCAACGTCGGCACCAACGACGAGGATATCGAGACGGTCAACATGGCGGCGACGCCCGGTGCGCGCGGCGTGATCCTGCGCTCGGCGATCACCGATCCGTCGAACTTCCGCTCGTCGCGCCATCTCGACGCCTGGCTCAAGGCCCGCGGCATCATCGGCATTTCCGGCATCGATACCCGCGCCCTCACGGCGCTGATCCGCACCAAGGGCATGCCGAACGCCGTCATCGCGCATGCGAGGAACGGCCAGTTCGATCTGCACGGGCTGAAGGAAGAAGCGCGCGAATGGCCCGGCCTCGAAGGCATGGACCTGGTGCCGATGGTCACTTCCGGCCAGCGCTTTACCTGGGACGAGAAGCCTTGGGTCTGGAACGAAGGCTATAGCCGCCAGGACAAGCCGGAATTCAACGTGGTCGCCATCGATTACGGCATCAAGCGCAACATCCTGCGCCTGCTCGCCGGCGAAGGCTGCAAGATCACGGTGGTGCCTGCCACCACGTCGGCCGAAGACATTCTGGCGCTGAAGCCGGATGGCGTGTTCCTGTCGAACGGCCCGGGCGACCCGGCCGAAACCGGCAAATATGCCGTGCCGGTCATCAAGCAGGTGATCGATTCCGGCCTGCCGACTTTCGGCATTTGCCTCGGTCACCAGATGCTCGGCCTTGCGGTCGGCGCCAAGACCAAGAAGATGCATCAAGGCCATCATGGCGCCAATCATCCGGTCAAGGATGAGACCACCGGCAAGGTGGAAATTACCTCGATGAATCACGGATTTGCGGTGGACGAGGCAACGCTGCCAGCGGGCGCCAAGCAGACCCATATCTCGCTGTTCGATGGTTCGAATTGCGGCATCGAACTCGACGGCAAGCCGGTGTTCTCGGTGCAGTATCACCCGGAAGCGTCGCCGGGACCGCGAGATTCGCACTACCTGTTCAGGCGGTTCGCCGATCTGATGCGGGCGAAGAAGGCCTCGTAAGGCGCTTCGGACATGTCCAGACGTCGTCATGGCCGGCTTGTCCGGCCATTGTCGTTTTGATCGTCGTAATTTTGATCGCCGTAAACTGCAGGGTGGGCAAAGCGCAGCGTGCCCACCGCACCTCCATCGAGAGCAGATGGTGGGCACGGCGTAACGGCGCCTTTCCCACCCTACATATCAACCTTACTTCTCGTTCGCGCCTTCCTGACGGCTGGCTTCGAACAGGAACCAAGTGCGACGCCCTGTTTCGTCGATGTAGTTCTCCAGCAGGCTGGCGCTGGCGATATCCTTGGCGTCGTCGCAAACTTCATGCGCCTTGCGCATCGCGGCGGCCATCTTCTTGTTGTCTTCCATCAGTTCATGCAGCATCTCGATCGGCGGCACGTACTCTTCGTTGTTGTCCTTGATCGACTGCACCTTGGCGATCTCGCCGATCGAATGCAGCGTGCGGCCGCCGATCTTGCGCACGCGCTCGGCGAGCGGATCGGTGGTCGCGAAGATCTGGTCCGACTGCTCGTCGAGCATCAGGTGATAATCGCGGAAGTGACGACCCGAGATGTGCCAGTGAAAGTTCTTGGTCTTTAGATAAAGCGCGAACGCATCGGCGAGCAGTCCGTTGAGTGCCTTGGTGACCTTTTCGACGCCGTCGGCTGCGAGATCGGTCGGGGTATTCAGATCAGCGGCGATTTTAGATTTGCTCACGTGCAGTACCTCTGTGAACGCGGTCATTACGACCTGGTGTCAATTGGGTTTGTTCTTGGACTATCTTGCAACAACGATCCGTTTTGATCGTCCGTGCTGTCGATTGCTCGAGCGTTCGATAGACTCGTTGGGCAAAAAGCGTTTCCAAGCCATCAAGAACGCTCTAGATGAGTTGAACGCGGAACAAACATAAGGGTTCCCAACCTGGGAACAAGAACGGGGCGAGCGGTTGCATGGAAGATTGGATCGATTATTACGATTCCACCCACACGATTTACGCCAGCAAACTCCACCGTGACGTCCATTTCGAACTGATTGCCCGCGATATCATCGGATATATCCCGACCAAGGACGCCACTGTCCTCGACTATGCCTGCGGCGAAGCTCTGTCGGCGAGCAAGGTGACCGAAGCCTGCGTCAGGCTCATTCTGGCAGAGCCGGCCCCCACGGTTCGCAGCCGGGTGGCGATGCGCTGGGCCGCCAATCCGAAGATTGCCGTGCACTCGCTCGATGAGTTGCGCGACCTGCCCGCGGCGTCGGTGGATCTCGCGGTGATGAACTCCGTCGCTCAATATATGACTCCGGCCCAGCTCGCAGACGCCTTCGCCGTGGTGAAGCGACTGCTCAAGCCTGACGGCCGACTGGTCATCGGCGATATCCTGCCACCGAATCTCGGCATGATGACCGATGTGATGGCGCTGCTGAGACTTGGCGCCAAACATGGATTTCTGTGGGACGCGCTGATCAGCCTGGCAAAAACCGCGCTTTCGGACTACCGACAGCTGCGGACCACGTTGGGCTTGCAACATTACAGCGAGCCCGACATGC
>JAPLPC010000432.1 GCA_026400425.1 Hyphomicrobiales bacterium
CCTGATAATTTTAATGCGATCACCGCGCTGTTTCTGAGACTGTCCCCCATCTAACCGTTCCCAACCAATTCGAATTGCGGCATGACGCCATCGACTCTTCGTTCGAAAGTCACGCGAACGGCATCGCCGATACGCCAGTTCAGGGCTCCGTCACCGACAAGATTGGTGATCATCCGCGGTCCCTCTTCAAGATCAATCAGGGCGAGCACGTAAGGCACCATGTCTTTGTACTCCGGCGATGGAGCGCGCCGGACCACGGTCGCCGCGTAGATCGTTCCGCGGCCGCTCGCGCGTGACCACTCCGCCTGATCCGACCAGCAGACTGGACAGAGGTGGCGCGCCGGAAACCGAGCGGCTCCGCAGCCCTTACACTTTTGCAGGGCCAATTCCTCTTTCTCGGCGGACCGCCAATACTCCGCGGCATCCGCATTGGCGAAAGGCATAGGAAGTGCAGCCGTCCTCATTGACCGGACCTCCGGCGGCGCGCGTTCTTAACGAACGTTTCCTTTTCGGACGCGGCTTTGAAGTCCGGCGCGCGGCGCGCCGACAGCGCAGACAGCCCCTCCTGAAACGACTGGCTGGTGAAAACGAGTGATTGCCCAAGGTTCTCGAAGGCCATCATGTCGTCGAGGGAACTTTCGAATGTTCGCCCCATCAACCACTTCGCAAGACCGATGGCCTCGACTGGCCCGTCCGCGAGTTGATGCGCTCGCTTGATCCCTTCAATGTCGAGCTGCTCGTCTGCGAACACCGCCGCAGCGATCCCGTTCTCGACTGCCTGACGTCCCGTCCACGTGGCATTCTCGAAGATGAATGTCTTTGCGCGCGCCATTCCGATTAGCCGTGGGAGATTGTACATCACTCCTATGTCGGGAAGGACGCCCAGACGAAAGAAACCGGCCATGAACCGGGCGCTCTCAGAGGCAAGAATGACGTCTCCCGTCAGCGCGAGTCCGAACCCTCCTCCGACAGCGAAGCCGTTGACACCGACGACGAGCGGCTTCCGGAGACGGATCATGGTCGTGAGCCACTGCGCGGTTCTATTGAACCGCGAGTGCGTGGACCATGGATCGATCTCGTTCTTGAGCATCGGGAGATCACCACCGGCGCAGAAGGATCTGCCGCTTCCCGTCAGATACACGGCGCGGCAGTCGACGTCGGCATCAAGGTCCGCGAAGACCGTCGCGACGGCCTCCCGCATCACCTGCGTCATCGAATTTCGATTCTCGTCGTTCGTGAGTCGAACGATGGCTACCGCGCCATCGCGCGTCACTGTTACTGGTTGCATGTCGTGCTCCGTGATGAGTTTATTTTGCGTCAGGCCGCGGAGTCGCCTTGAATTGGCGACCGCCATCCACGACGAGATCGGTCCCGTTCACATATCTGGCCGCAGGCGACACGAGATAAGCGACGGCGGCGGCAATCTCCTCGACCTCGCCGAAGCGACCGACCGGAACGCGAGCGAGTTCGGCTGCAGCACGATCGGTGTCTTCATGAATCCGCTTCGTGCCTTCCGTATCGGCGATCGGCCCTGGAGCCACCGTGTTCGAAATGATGTTCTTCGGAGCCCATTCGATCGCCAGCGTCCGCATCAGCGACTGGATACCGGCCTTCGCAGCGGCGGCCGGCGCACAGCCCGGCCATCCACCCCATGCATAGGCCGTGATAATGCTGACGATCCGTCCCACATGAGGCGATTTCGACAGGTGCGGAAAGGCGGCATGACAGCAATTGAAGGTGCCGTTCAGATCGATATCGACAACGGTGCGCCAACCGTTTGGAGACAGATCTTCGGTGGGACAGGCAAAATTGCCGGCAGCGTTGTTGACAAGGATATCGAGGCCGCCAAATTTCTCGACCGACTGATCGACAGCTCGCTTGACCGAGCCATGATCCCGAACATCGCAAACGATACCAAGTGCGCGGACACCGGCCTCCGACAATTCCGCGCACGCTTTGTCCAGAACCTC
>JAPLPC010000185.1:0-2857 GCA_026400425.1 Hyphomicrobiales bacterium
GCGCGGTGACGCGAAAGCCGGCGCGCGCCAAACTCAGCGCCGCCGTCAGTCCGGCAATGCCGGCGCCGGCGACGATGACATGACGCTCGGACGCCAAAGCGAGTAACTCCCGGTGCTTTTAAGCTTCGACCAGCGGCAGCGCGCAGGCGGCCGGCCGCGCCGAATGTGAATCCAATGTCGTGTCGAGGCGATACAGGGTCGAGCAATACGGGCAGATGATTTCGTTGTCATCGCCGAGGTCGAGGAACACGTGTGGATGGTCGAACGGCGGGTTGGCGCCCACGCACATGAATTCCTTCGAACCGATCTCGATGATCGTAACGCCGGCGTCATTGTGAAAGTGCGGAACCACGTGATCGGACATCGTCTCTACCTTTGCTAGTAACGGTCGCTTGCCTGGGCGTACCTTGGGCTTGCCTGGGTATCGCAACCGTTCAGTGCGGCGCACCATACTGGTCTGGGGCGCTGATTCCTAGACGGCGGAACTGGCACTCAGTTCTGCAAATTCGACACAGTTTAGGCGTTTCGGGATAGCCCTTCTTTCGTCGGGGCGGTTGTGTCCGAACCGTGACGTACCACCTGTAAGGTGGTGCAAGGATAGGATCTGCATGCGGTTTCGGCTCGATACGACCCTGACGGGGATAGCGGTCTGCGCGACCGTGGGCCTGATGTTATGGCCGCATGCCCATGATGCCGGTGCCTTGCTGCTGGCGCAGGACGATCCGGTGGCGCTGGCCGACGCGCAGATGAGCGCCGTGCTGCGTCGCGATCCCGGTATTCTCGCCAAGCAGGCCGAGGAAGCGCTGCAGAACCAGGATGCGGATCTCGCCAAAAGCTTCGTTGACGTGGCGGATGCCCGCAACGTCGCGCTGCCGGACGATCTGACCCGGCGCGTTGCCGAAGCCGTCGCGGCCGATGCCTCGCCGTCCAATGTGGCCAAGCGCTTTGCCACCGGGTTCGTCACCGGCAATGCCGACGATTTCGCGACGCTGTCCGGCACGGTGGCCGGCGATCTGTTCGTGTTCGGCGACATCCGCGATGCCATCCGCGAGGGCAAGCATCTCGCATTCGGCGAGGAGGCCGATCACCTGATCCTTGGCCTTGCTGCGGCGGGCCTGGCCGTGACGGCCGCGACTTATGCAAGCGCGGGCGGTGCCGCGCCGGTGCGGGCCGGGTTGACGCTGGTAAAGGACGCGCGAAAAGTCGGGCGGATCGGCGAGGGGCTCACCACATGGGCGGCCCGTTCGGCCCGCGACATGGTGGATGGGCCGGCGCTTCGGGAAGCAATGGCCAAGGCCTCGGTGTTTCGGCCGGGCCAGACAGCAGCCGCGATCAAGTCCGCTTTTCGCGCGGAGAAGGCCGGCGACGTCCTGCGCTTCGCGAAGGATGTCGGTCGCGTCGGCGAGAAGGCGGGTACGCGTGGCGCCATGGATACGCTGCGCATCGCACAGGGGCCGAAGGATGTCGCGCGCGGATCGAAGCTGGCGGCGGCCAAAGGCGGGCAGACGCGGGCGATCATCAAGCTGTTCGGCCGCGGCGCTCTGGTGCTCGCGGCCGGTGCCTTCCAACTTGGGATGTGGCTGTTCTGGGCGCTGTGGATGCTGCTCGGTTTCGTAATCTCGATCAAGGCAACCACCGAGCGCATCACCTGGTCCTACCTGCAACGGTCGAAGGGGCGCCGGATTGCCCGCGAACTCGCCGCGCGGCAGGACGTATTACTTCAGAACATGGCCGCACGCTCAAGCGGGCCATCTCCCGCACTGGCGCCGGCCCTCGTCCACGGCTAAATTCGCCGCTTCCCACCACATTGCATGTCTCAATCAAACGGAATCCTGGATGCCGAGCTTTCACAACGGCGCAGTCGAAATTGCTTATCTCGATGAAGGCGAGGGCGACCCCATCGTGCTCGTGCACGGCTTTGCATCGAGCAAGAACGTTAACTGGGTGTATCCGACCTGGGTATCGGAACTGAAGAAGCATGGCCGCCGCGTCATCGCGCTCGACAATCGCGGTCATGGCGATTCGACGAAACTCTACGATTCCGAACAGTATGGCATCGGCACCATGGCGGCCGACGTGCGTGCGCTGCTCAAGCATCTCAACATCGAGCGCACCGACATGATGGGCTATTCGATGGGCGGGCGCATCACCGCCTATATCGCCTACAGCCACCCGGAGTTGTTGCGCTGTGCGATCCTGGGCGGCATTGGTATCGGCCTGATCAAAGGCGGCGGCCCCGGCGAAAACGTCGCCACCGCACTGGAAGCGACATCGCTCGACGACGTCACCGATCCCGTCGGCCGTACGTTTCGCGCCTTTGCCGACCAGACCCGCTCGGATCGGCGTGCGCTGGCGGCCTGCCTGCGCGGATCGCGAAGGCTGATGACGCATGAGGAAGCGGCATCCATCAAAGTGCCCGTGCTGATCGCCGTCGGCACCACCGACGATGTCGCCGGTTCGGCACAGGAGCTCGAACAAGTGATCCCCGGCTCGCAGCGGCTCGATATCCCCAATCGCGATCACATGCGGGCAGTGGGAGATCGTGTCTACAAGCAGGGCGTACTCGATTTCCTGCCCCAGCATAGCTGACGATGGAGCGGTGTTGCCGCACATGGCCTTGTTTCCACCGCGCGGGCGCCCATTTCTTCCGCACGCCCGGTTGTTGGGCGGGTCGGCCCAGGTCTCGGAACGTGTGCTAATTCAAGGCTTTAGCGCGAGGCTACCAGATCAGCCGGTGTTCACGATGGCATGAGGCCTGCCGCGACAGCGCCGGGCGTCATGCTATAATCGTTGCTCCACGTGATGAAATTTGCGAGTCCGCCATGGCCGTGCAGACCACCCATCCCACCACCGCGAA
>JAPLPC010000185.1:2890-4505 GCA_026400425.1 Hyphomicrobiales bacterium
CCGCGAAACTCGCAACCCTGGACCCGATCTGGGACCGCATCCGCAGCGAAGCCGAGGACATCGTGCATCGCGAGCCGGAGCTTGCGTCCTTCATCTATTCGACCGTGTTGCACCACAATCGTCTCGAAGACTCGGTGGTGCACCGCGTTGCCGAGCGGTTGGATCATGCGGCGCTGTCCGGCGACCTGATCCGCCAGACCTTCAATGAAGCGCTGCGCGACGATCCTGATATCGGCAACGCCTTCCGCGCCGATCTCGTGGCGGTGTATGATCGCGATCCCGCCACCACACGCTTCATCGATCCGTTGCTTTACTTCAAGGGCTTTCACGCGATCCAGGCGCATCGTCTCGCGCATTGGCTGCTCAACAAGGGCCGCAAGGATTTTGCGTGGTATCTGCAGAGCCGCACGTCCGGCGCATTCCAGACCGACATCAATCCGGCAGCCAAGATCGGCCGCGGCATCTTTCTCGACCACGCCACCGGCTTCGTGGTTGGCGAAACCGCGGTCATCGAGGATGACGTCTCGATTCTGCATGATGTGACGCTGGGCGGCACGGGCAAGGAAAATGAAGATCGCCATCCGAAGATCCGCCGAGGCGTTCTGATTGGTGCGGGCGCGAAGATTCTGGGGAATATTGAGGTCGGTCACTGCGCACGCATCGCCGCGGGCTCGGTCGTGGTGAAGCCTGTGCCGCATAACGTCACCGTGGCAGGCGTGCCGGCGAAAATCGTCGGCGAGGCGGGTTGTTCGGAGCCGTCGCGCACCATGAATCAAATGCTCAACGCACTCGGCTTGTAAGCCTTGCTCATAGCCGCGCAGGATTTGTGATCGCGAGCGCCTTTGGCCAGATGCCAGATCGTTCCAAAGGTTGCTAACGTGAATTTTCGCGAATTTGGCCTAGCCGTAAGTGCCATCTGGCATTAAACGACCTTATCAGCTCATCCCACATCAATTGCATTGGAGACGCCTGTGGACGTTCAGGAAGTCAGAAAACTCGACGCCTATCTCAAGCGCGTATTCGGCAACCAGAAGATCCGCGTCGTGCCGCGTCCTAAAAAAGACGACAGCGCCGAAGTCTATATCGGCGAGGAATTTGTCGGTGTTCTCTTCGTCGATGACGAGGACGACGATCGGTCATTCCAGTTCCAGATGGCGATCCTGGAAGAAGATCTCGCCGACGGGGAGTGACGTCGGTCACTGTCCGCCAAGCTGGGCCGATAGACGGTTCAGTGCATCACCGACCGTGCGCCAGTCGTCGAGCCAGGCGCGCGGAAAACGGAAGACCAGATCGGCGCCGCCGACGCGGCGCTCGCTCATGCACATGCCGGGGGTGGCGCCGTCCCGTGTACAACGCGCGGCCAGCGAAGGCGCGCTGCCTGTAAACAGATCTTCACCGGCATAGGGCGTGTAGTCGTGGAAGGGCTGTATCGTCAGCCCGTCCGCATTGCTGGACGCCTCGGCCGCATAGATCGGATAGATGGTGCGCAGCCGCGCATCAGGCGACGTCGCGTTGTGATGTGCCGAGATCGACAGGAAGATGCGATCGATCGGCTGTACGTGCTCGTCGAAATTTTCCATCGTCACGTCGCGCGGCGTCTCGCTCGCTTCCAGCG
>JAPLPC010000668.1 GCA_026400425.1 Hyphomicrobiales bacterium
CGATGGTATCATTCCCTATTCGAATTCGGTGGTCGTAGCAGAGGACTTCATAACAAATCTTGGCATCGATGATCTTCGTTTCTCGGCGACCACTCCTCTTGGAGGCGCAAGCTGCGTTGCCGGAATACAAGCAGCTCTTTTGGCGATCAGTGCAGGTCTCTGCAACCATGTACTACTTCCGATAGGCCGGAACGGTTCATCTGCCGGTCGCATTGGTACACGGGTCCAGCAGATGCCGCAGTTCAAGGTTGTCGGCGAATTCGAAATGCCGATCGGAGCAATTGCGCCAGCGCAGCTCTATGCTGCAATGGCGCGGCGGCACATGCAGCTCTACGGAACGACAAGTCGCCAACTTGGAGAGATCGCAGTGTCTACGCGTCACAATGCCATCCTAAATGGCAATGCGATGATGACGAAGCATATCACTATTGAAGATCACCAGAACTCGCGCATGATCTCCGATCCGCTTCGGTTGCTGGACTGCAGTCTCGAGAGTGATGGTGGTGCTGCCATCGTCGTTAGCGCCGCCGAGCGCAGCAAAG
The DNA here is from genome assembly GCA_026400425.1 of Hyphomicrobiales bacterium. GTDB lineage: Bacteria > Pseudomonadota > Alphaproteobacteria > Rhizobiales > Xanthobacteraceae > Tardiphaga. The sequence goes on from JAPLPC010000668.1 coordinate 543, forward strand.
ATATGCGTCAGAGGCCGATCCTGGTTATGGGCATCGCTGAAGGACATCCCGAATCTCCAAGCTCCATCACTCAGCGTCCCGACATGACACGTCTCGGCATTGCCAAGGCCTCGCCCAAGGCATTTGCGATGGCTGGTGTCACGCCTCAGGAAATTCAGGTAGCCGAGATCTACGATTGTTTTACCTATGTCGTTCTTTGCCAGCTGGAAGATATCGGCTTCTGCAAGAAGGGCGAAGGCGGCCCCTTTGTCGAGAGCGGCGCCATTAGGCTTGGCGGAAGCCTGCCGATCAACACCCATGGCGGCCTGCTTTCCCAAGCACACATGGTCGGGATGAACCACGTGGTCGAACTCGCAAGGCAGCTCAGGGGAAGTGCCGGAAAAGCCCAGGTAAGTGGAGCCGAACTGGGCCTTGTCTCCGGGTACGGCGACATGGGCGACGGGTCGTTAGCGATCATGAGGAGAGGCTGAGAGTATGTCCGAAAGCATCTATTCGAAGCTAGTCCCCGAGCCGACGCCCGACTCTATGCCTTACTGGAAGAGCCTGAACGAGGGAAAACTGAGACTTCAAGAATGCGCGCGCTGCAAGAAACTCCGGCATTATCCCCGGCCTGTATGCGATGCGTGCTATTCATTCGAAACCAATTGGGTCGAAGCATCGGGCAAAGGCGCAATTCACAGTTGGACGATCACCCATCATTCGTTTCACGAAGGTTACGAGTCCGATCTCCCATACACGTTGGTGACCGTTGACCTAGAGGAAGGTGTACGCATATTGGCGCGACTGCATGCCCCAATGGCTACAGAGCTCGATATCGGCATGCCCGTCCGGCTCGTCTTCGAGAAAGCTATGCCTTGCCTTACGTTGCCCGGATGTGCTCTCGCTGACTCCTCGAGTGACGTGTCCGCGTCCTCATCACTGAGAGCACGATAATGTCCTCCGAAATCGACATTGATGGCTTGCGCAAATACATAGGTTCCAAGATTGAGGAGGAAGATGAAGCCTCGAGAGCGCCACTCTTCGGGCTCGTAGCTGCATTCGATCGAGACGAGCCGGTGCCTACAAACGGTGAAGCGATTCCACCTGGATGGCATCTAGTCTATTTCCATTCATTCGCCCGCAAGGCGACACTAGGCGATGATGGCCTTCCCACTTCTGGTGGGGTGATACCCAAGATGCCCTTCCCACGGCGCATGTACGCGGGCACGAGTCTTGTGTTTCATCATCCGCTTCTCGTGGGTGACTCGCTCAAACGTGAGACGGAACTGACAGACATAACCTTGCGCTCTGGCAGTACGGGCCCCCTCATCTTTGTTACGCAGACGCGACGTATATTTACACAACGTGGTCTTGCGATTGTTGAGGAAAGTTACACAGTGTTTCGCGACGCCGTAAAGCCAGGAGAGCTAAGCAGCATTCCGACGCGAAGCACACCACCCGCCGGGCTACCATGGGCCCGACAGATCGTCACGGATCCTGTATCGTTATTTCGCTATTCCGCCGTAACCTTCAACGCGCATCGAATTCACTACGATCGAAGTTACGCGACGACCGACGAGGGTTATCCAGGCCTGGTAATACATGGCCCCTATTCTCAGCAATGTCTCATTGATCTTGCTCGCGACAAAAATTCCACTAGAACGATTGCCGCCTTCACGCAACGCGCTCGCGCGCCCTTGTTCGATACAGCGCCATTCGAGGTCACGGGGCGCCCGGTAGATAGCGGGGCGGGTGCCGAGCTGTGGGCTACAACGCCTGCCGGATCCGTCGCTATGGAAGTTAAGCTGCGGTTTTGCTGAATCGGCTCGACGCGCGCAAAACTCCGAAGGAAAGTTATCGGCTTCCTATGTTGACTTATATATCCGCCAATCATGGCTGGTTCGGAAAGCGGAGCACCACAATGCTGCGGAAGCTACCATAGACGAAGACAGCTCAGGGAGTAGATCACTGGCGTTTTATCGTTCCCGACAAACAACGGAGGCGAGTATGAAGAATGGACAAGCTGCTCGGGAAGACGAACGAACCTGCACCGGCACGGAGTTTGATGCGGTCGTCATCGGGGCGGGCGTCGCTGGCCTCTATCAACTTTACAAGCTGCGTGAGCTCGGCTTGCGTGTCCGGACCTTTGAAACCGGCAGCGCCGTCGGCGGCACTTGGTACTGGAACCGCTATCCGGGTGCACGTTTCGACTCGGAAAGTTGGACATACGGCTACTCATTCTCGAAAGAGCTTCTCGAGGAATGGACGTGGGAGGAGCACTTTTCTGCTCAACCCCACACGGAACGCTATCTCAACTATGTCGCCGATAAATTTGACCTGCGGCGCGACATCCAGTTCAACAGCCGTGTTGTCGCTGCGCTTTGGCGTGAGGATACACGCAGCTGGGACATAGTGCTGGAGAGCGGTGCACGACATTCGACACGCTTCCTTGTCACAGCGATCGGCGTTCTTTCGGCGTCTGTGATGCCGACTATTCCCGGCATCGAGAGCTTCGCCGGTCAGTCCTGCCACACCCACCGCTGGCCGAAGGAAGGCCTCGATCTTGCGGGTAAGCGGGTCGGGATCATCGGGACCGGCGCGACCGCAGTTCAGACGATACAGACGATTGCTGACATAGTAGGCCACTTGACCGTGTTTCAACGCACTCCGAATTGGGTCTTTCCGCTGAACAATAGCAAGATCACTAAGGAGGAAATGCAAGACATCCGCTCTCGCTATCCAGACATCCTGGCACGCTGCCGCGAGACGCCAGGCTGCTACGTCCACGGGCCTGATCCGCGTAAGACGTTGGAGGTGTCACCCGAGGATCGCGAAGCATTCTGGGAAAAGCTTTACCGTACACCGGGTTTCGGCCAATGGCAGGCGAATTTTAGCGACATGCTGACCGATCGCACCGCCAACGCCCTCGCTTCGGATTTTGCCGCACGTAAGATCCGTGAACGGGTTAACGATCCCATCCTCGCCGAGAAGCTGATCCCTAAGAACCATGGTTTTGGTACGCGCCGGATCCCGCTCGAAAGCGGCTACTACGAGGTCTACAATCAGCCGAATGTCCAGCTGGTTGACGTCAACGAGACACCGATAGAGCGGATCACTCCACATGGCATCCGGACTTCAGACTGCGAACGCGAGTTCGATGTCATTATATTTGCGACTGGCTTCGATGCCATTACGGGTGCCTTCGACCGAATTGATATTAGGGGAGTTAACGCCGTGCGTCTCAAGGAGGTGTGGGAGGACGGCCCGCAGACTTACCTCGGCGTCTTCGTTGAAGGGTTTCCCAATTTTTTGATGACGATGGGTCCGCACGCTGGACTCAGCAATTACACGCGAACGGCGGAATACAGCGTTGAGTGGATTACGGACGTGATCCAGTTTGCGACCAAGCGAGGATTGAGCCGCATGGAGGCCACGCCGCTCGCCGTCAAGGAATGGACAGATCACGTCCTCGCTCTCGGCCAAGATCAGTTGATGAACGAAGTCGGCTCCTGGATGACGGGAGTCAACCGCAATGTCGAAGGTAAACAGAAGCCTCGGATCATGCGCTACAGCGGCGGACACCCTGCTTATCGGGAATATTGCAACGCCGTGGCCGCGGAAGGCTACCCTAAGCTCGCTTATTGAGAGAACGTTCAATTTAAAGTTGTGAACGAGGTGGTTTCCCGAAAGCTAGATCAGATTTAACCAGGTCCCGCGGAGTAGCGCTCCGAGCTTGGCGAGGGGGTTCTCGATCGGGTTGAAGTCGGGGCTTGGGGTGAAAAGGAGCGTTGCGCCGGTCGCCTCAACAGCCTTTCTGATGGCCGTCCTTCGTGCGCCGGTGGGTTGTCGAGGATCGCGATGTCGTGTGGCGCAGCGTCGGGCAGAGTAACTGCTCGGCGCAACGTGAATGACACTTATGGCCGTCTGGCGGGCGACCAATGCCTCAAAACACTCTCCGACGAACTCCGATCCTTTGCGCAGAGCGTCTGAATCATGGGGCGCCTCGGCGGCGAGGAATTCGTTCTGGTCTTGCCCGCCACGACATCGGCAGCGGCGACGAAACTATGCCGGCATATCGCCAAAAACCCGTCAGTGTTGGCTCAAAATCGGTAGCCAAGAATCTATTCCATAGGACAGACTGGGCGGGTCGCCTGAATGCCGCCGGCGCCGTCGCATCCGATCCCGCGCGGCTTCGCCGGACCGAGCCTGTCGGCGATGGTGCTGGTCAACAAGTTCCTGCTGTCCCAACCGCTGAATCGCCAGAGCTAGACCTTCGCTCGGGAAGGCGTCGAGATCGATGTCTCGACGCGGGCGGACCGGGTCGGCGCCTGCGTGGTGGCGCTCGAGCCGCTGATCGACGCGATCCGTCTCCACGTAACAAGCGCCGATCGCATCCACGCCGACGGCACCACGGTGCCGGTGCTGGCGAAAATGAAGACCGTCACCGGCCGGATCTGGACCTATGCCCGCGATGACCAGCCGTTTGGCGGCAGCGATCCGCCAGCGCCGCGACGTCCCTGGAAGACGTACAGGTCACCGGCGTGCGGATCGCGGTTCAACCCCTCCCGCACCAGACGCGCCAGACTCGGGAAGCCGCGCCGCATGTCGGTATGGCCGGTGGCGAGCCACACCCGGACGTTGCCGGGGATCGCGATCATCGGCGCTCCAGCACGTCGAGAACCCGCGCCAAGGCCTCTGGATCGACCTGCGCGTCAACTCGCACATGGCGCCGGTTGCCAAGTTCGATCTCGATCAGTCCATGTCTGGCGCTCGACACCGGCCGCATTCGGCCGTCATCTTCGATCAGAGGTTTTGTGCTGTTGTCCGGCTCCGCCGCCGGTGCGATCTGCGCCGGCGCAAAGCGCGGCATCGCCACCGTACGTGCCTCCCGACGACACGTGAACACCAGGCTCGCCGCAACGCCGTTGCGTCGCGCGACCTCCGTCACATTCGCGCCCGGCGCCAACGTCTCCTCGACGATCCGCGCCTTGTCATCCTGCGACCAGCGGCGCCGCCGCTCCAACCCGTCCAACACCTCGACCCGCATCGCCTGATGACCTTAAAGCTAGACTTAAGGTTACACGCTTCGCGGAAAGCTCCTCAGCCGGCAAGACGGTGCTCGTCGGATGCGTACGCGGTGGGCTCGGATTGCGCCGCTGCTTCCAACCGACGTACGCGGAAAACCCCCGGGTCGATGATCGCCGTGTGCTGAGCCGGTTCGCCCATGCGCTTCGCTGTGGCGGCCGTTGGGCCGACTGCGCCGACGTCTATGCCTAAAAAGAAACATTATAACGGTTCGTCCGATGGTCAGAGCGCGGCATCTGGGAAGGCATTTTCAGCGCACTGGCGGGAGCAGGCGATACGCCGGATCGGCTATTCATCGACAGCAGCTGCATCAAGGTTCACCGCTGCGCAGGCGGCGGAAAAGGGGCCTGGCTCCTGGTATCGGCCGCACGAAAGGCGGACGAAAAACCAAGCTCCATGCGGTCTGTGACGAGAGGGGGCGGCCCTGCGTCCTGCTCCTGACGCCCGGAAACGTTCACGATTGCAAGGTCACGCAGCTCTGCATTGCGGCGATGCCTGCACCGGTCGAATTCGTCGCCGATAAGGGATACGACAGCCAGGAACTGCGCGAGCGGTTGCTTGAGCGTGGCACTTAGCCCGACATTCCGCCGCGCAAGAACCGCAAGATCCAGTATGGTTCCAACCGCACGATCTACAAGCAACGCAACATCATCGAGCGCATGTTCTGCCGCTTCAAAGACTGGCGACGCATCGCCACCCGCTTCGACCGCAACGTCCGAAACTTCATGATCGCTATCAGCCTCGCCGCATCCGTCATCTGGTGGCAGTAGTGAGTCCGGACCCTAGTTCCCGCACCTTCATCTCGGGGAATACTTTACAAACAGCGTGTCGTCACTCCACAACTGCATGCTCCGGCCCTGCCGTCGGCTTGCGCAAAGCAGCCTTGGTCGATCCGATCATGATGGCGAGCGGGATCGAGACGAGGATGAACAGCATGACGAGTTGATAGTCTTGTGAGAATGCGATGATCTGAGCCTGAACGGCGACCATCTTGTCCGCCATCGCGCGTCCAGCATCGGTGGACAGGTTGATGATGCGCCTGACATCAGGCATCTGCAGGGCGTGGTTGAACGGGTTGATGTGTTCGGATAGGATCGCATAGGTGCGGCGCGTTCCCTGGGTGAGCTGGGCGATCACGATCGAGATCCCGATCGAGCTTGCGACATTGCGCAACAGCGTCAGCATCGAGGTGCCATCGGTGCGCAGATGGTTTGGAAGCGTCAGAAACGAAACGGTCGACAGCGGCACGAAAACGAGGCCAAAACCGAAACCCTGGAAGACGCTGACTGTCACAATCTCCGAAACTTGAGTCATTTCGGTCCAGCCGGTCATCCGGAACAGCGAGCTCGCAGTGAGCGCCAGCCCCGAGAAGATCAATGTACGAGCCTCGAAATAGCGCATGAGGCGACCGACCATCATCATAGCGAGGAACGTGCCGAAGCCGCGGCTCGCAAGCAACATGCCAGCGGTAATGATGGGATAGCCGATGACGTTTTGCAGGTAAGGCGAGGCCAGCGCCATGGTGGAGTACAGCACGAGCCCCATGACCGTCATGAAGATGCAGCCCGTCACGAAATTGCGATCCTTGAACAGCGCAAACTGGATGAACGGCCGCGAGGTCGTGAAGGA
>JAPLPC010000584.1:0-3843 GCA_026400425.1 Hyphomicrobiales bacterium
GCTGCCGCGCCGCCTGCTGCATCACCAGATAACCGTCGGCGATGGAGTTCGCGACCTTGGCGGCGAGAGCCGGATCGATCGACTGGAATTCGACGACGATGACGCGCGATTTGTCGACCGCAAACGACGTCAGCCGTTCGTAATAGGAATCGAGCACGCGCTCTTCGGGGGTCATCGAGAACGGATCACGCGCAGCGCCGATCAGCGCCAGCAGGGATTTCCATGGCTGCGCGCCTTTCAGAACCGGATCGAACTCCGGACGTTCGGCGAGTTTGTTTTTCTTGATCACTTCACGCGCGAGATCGCGCGACAGCACCAGCTGAACCTGACTCGCGACAGCTTCCGGATCGAGCGACAGCCGCTCCTCGCTGCGCTCGCCGTTCGGCCGCAGGAAGATGTTTTCGCGACCGTCGATCAGGATGCGGGATTCGGATTTGTAGCGCGGGGTGATGAGATTGACGAGAACGGCGGAGCCAATGGCGGCGATCAATGTCGGCACGATCACCCACATCCGCTTGCGCATCAGCGCACGGCCAAGCGCGCCGAGATCGAGGTCGCCATTCAGTGACGGCGCTCGCTCCGTCACCTGCTCTTCAACCACTGCTCGCCGTGTTCTCGCGCCGAACGCCGACTTCAGCGGTGACACCGGCTCGTCCATCGCCGGCTGCTTGGCGACCCGATCAACCGACGCATCACTCTTGCCTGCACGTCCAAACGGCCAACGCATCGCATACCCCTACAGAACGCCACGGCGCCTCTTTATCGGAACCGATTAAATGCCATTAAGGTTGCCGGCCGGTTAATTGCTCAGCCGCATACCGGAAAGCCCTGCTGCGACGCCGTTTGCCTCACGTTTTCTTAACGGCGATGACGCTTATTGAGTCGTATTGCTTCAGGGTCTGCGGTCCAGGCGGTCCGCGCCCTCCCCGCGAAAGCTGATGTTACGCATGACTGCCACGGACAAGCCGCTGCGAATCCTGCACGCCGTGCGCGCGCCTGTCGGTGGCATTTTCCGTCACATCATCGATATCGCCAACGGCCAAGCGGATCGCGGTCATGCGGTCGGCATCCTCGCCGACAGCCTCACCGGTGGAGAGCGCGCCGACACCGCTTTGGCCGAGATCGCGCCGCGCCTGACGCTCGGCGTCCATCGCCTGCCGATGAAGCGCGAACCGGACCCGAGCGATGTCTCCGTCTGGCTCAAATTTCGAAGCCTTATCCGCAGCGTCAGGCCCGACGTGCTGCACGGCCACGGCGCCAAGGCCGGCGCCTTCGTGCGGCTGAAGGGGCATGCGAAGGAGAGTATCCGGATCTACACGCCGCATGGCGGCTCGCTGCATTATCCGCAGAACACCGTGAAAGGCGCCTTTTACAGCCGGCTCGAGCGCGGACTGATGAACCGCACCGATCTGTTCCTGTTCGAGAGCGCGTTCGCGCGCGACACCTATCAGCGCATGATCGGCACGCCATCGGGCCTCGTGAAATGTGTCTTCAACGGCGTCACGTCCGACGAATTCGCCCCGGTCGATCTCGCTGAAGATGCCACCGACATCTGCTATGTCGGCGAATTCCGCCGCATCAAGGGCGCCGATCTGCTGATCGACGCCGTCGCGCGCCTGCGCGCCGACGGCCTGGCCGTCACCCTCACGCTTGGCGGCGACGGTGAGGAAACCAATGCATTGAAAGCCCAGATCGAGCGCCTCGGCCTTGGCGGCGCGGTGCGCTTCCTGGGGCACGTGAAGCCGCGCTTCGGATTCTCCAAGGGTCGCCTGCTGGTGGTGCCGTCGCGCGGCGACTCGATGCCCTATGTGGTGATCGAAGCGGGCGCGGCCGCCGTGCCGATGATCGCCGCCGGTGTCGGCGGCATCCCCGAAATTTTCGGCCCGCACAGCGACGCCCTGTTCCAGCCGAGCAACGCGGCCGCCATGGCCGAGGCGATCAGATCCGCCCTCACCGATCTCGACGCCACGCGGGCCCGTGCATCCGCCCTGCGCGAACGCATCCAGCAGTATTTTTCGCAGGATGCCATGGTGGAAGGCGTCATTGCCGGCTACCGCGAAGCGCTCGCAAATCATTAACCACCGTTAACACGTAACGAATTCTTCCGATTTGTCCGGTATCACAGCGGCAACGGATCAGGCTCGACCTGATACCCGATACGCCGCCGAAAATACGGGAATTCGCCTTGGACCCGATCAACGCCCGCTCAATGATCGACGCTGCCGCGACGGACGCATCCGCGCCTCGCCAGTTCGAACGTCGCCGCCGATTGACCCCTGAGGCCCTCGCCGTCGTCGAACAGAAGGTGCGCTCGGCCTATTCGCCGGTGGTCATCACCGGCGCCGTGCGCACCATCGATTTCGTGATGCTCAGCCTGATCGGCACGGCGATCTATCTCGCTTACGTCGCTCGCAGCTCCGGCTTCTCGTGGCAATATATGGCGGGCATCATCGCTCTGTCCGCCGTGGCCGTGGCCTGTTTCCAGGCCGCGGACATCTATCACGTGCAGATGTTCCGTGGCCGCGTCCAGCAGCTGACGCGCATGATGTCGGCGTGGTCGTTCGTGTTCCTGCTGTTTGTCGGCGTGCTGTTCGTCGGCAAGTTCGGCGACGCGGTGTCGCGTGTCTGGCTGTCGTCGTTCTTTATCGTCGGCCTGATCGCGCTCGTGGTCCAGCGCAGCATCTTGCGCACATTGATCATCCGCTGGGCGCAGCAGGGCCGCCTCGCCCGCCGCACCGTGATCGTCGGCGCCGACAGCAATGGCGAGCAACTGATCCGCGAATTGCAGTCGCAGCAGGACTCCGACATCCAGATCCTCGGCGTGTTCGACGACCGCAACGACAAGCGATCGATGGATACGATTTCCGGCGCACCGAAGCTCGGCAAGGTCGATGACATTATCGAATTCGCGCGACGCACCCGCATCGATCTGGTGCTGTTCGCACTGCCGATTTCGGCCGAGATGCGCATTCTCGAAATGCTCAAGAAGCTGTGGGTGCTGCCGGTGGACATCCGGCTATCGGCACACACCAACAAGCTGCGCTTTCGGCCGCGCTCCTATTCCTATATCGGCAAGGTGCCGACCCTCGACGTGTTCGAGGCGCCGATCACCGATTGGGATCTGGTGACGAAATGGCTGTTCGATCGCGTGGTCGGCGGCATCGCGCTGCTGCTCGCGCTGCCCTTGATGGCGCTGATTGCGCTGGCCATCAAGCTCGATAGCCCCGGCCCGGTGCTGTTCCGGCAGAAACGCTTCGGCTGCAACAACGAGCGCGTCGACGTCTTCAAGTTCCGCTCGCTGTATCACGACCACGCCGATCCGCTGGCCAAGACCGTGGTGACCAAGGGCGACAAGCGCGTCACCCGTGTCGGCCGCTTCATCCGCAAATCGAGCATCGACGAATTGCCGCAGCTGTTCAACGTCGTGTTCAAGGGCAATCTGTCGCTGGTCGGCCCGCGCCCGCATGCCGTGCAGCAGAAGCTGCAATCGCGGCTGCTGGACGAAGCCGTGGACGGCTATTTCGCCCGCCACCGCGTCAAGCCGGGGATCACCGGTTGGGCCCAGATCAATGGCTGGCGCGGCGAAGTCGACAGCGAGGAGAAAATCCAGAAACGCGTCGAGTTCGATCTCTATTACATCGAGAACTGGTCGGTCCTGTTCGACGCCTACATTCTGTTCCGCACGCCGATTTCGATGCTGACCAAGAACGAGAACGCGTATTGAGGGCCAGGCGTGTATGCGCTCCCTACACCACTCATTCACCCGCCCGCGCTACCATCGACGCATGACCCTCTATGCCTCCAGCAACGATGCCTATGCGGCACCGACGGCGCCTGCCGTGG